>JAZRUZ010000041.1:0-3317 GCA_045598895.1 Candidatus Onthoplasma sp.
ATGATAAAAATTGTATTTTAACTTTTGATACATTTTGTAATAAAGCTAATGTAAATAGCGTTATTTCAAGTATAGCAGAATATTTAAAAAGCATATATAAATTTGGCTTTACACAAGAGCAGTTAGATAAAGAAAAGCGAGAGTATGATTATAACGAAAAACAACGAGAACCAAGAACTAAACAACTTATGTCTAAATTAGATGATTTTGTATATTATGATAAAATAATAGATTCTAAAAAATATATAAAGAATGTAAAAAATACTACTTTAGAAGAATGCAATGAAACTTTTAGGGAAATATTTAAAAATCCAAAAGCAAGCGCATCAATATATGGCGACATAACAAAGAAAGAATTGATGAGTATGAAAGAATTTGATGATTTATTTAAAAATGAAGTGTAAATACTTCATTTTTCTTTATTTTGTTTAAATTAGATAAAATTCGACATATTATTTGTTGACTTTTAGTTTTTTTGTGCTATAATAAGAATAACAATTTATTTTTGATAACTAAATTGGTTCAACCAATTGTTCAATATTTTAAGATGAAAAACAAATTTTTTTGTGCTTGTAATTTTGTTTTTTGTTGTCTTATATTGTACTTAAAAAAATAAAAAATTAAAGGAGAAAAAAATGGAAAATTTAATTTCAAGCGAAGAGTTTGATAAGACTATTAAAAACGATAAAAATTTTAAACCTAAAAAGAATTTTGTAAATTCACATAAGAACAATAATTCTAAAAAATCTAATTTAAAAAAAGAAAATAAATTAGATTTGGAAGACACTAAAATTATTGTCGATGAAGGAGAAAACGTTGTCGAAATCGAGAATAACAGCAAAAAAGGTAAGACTAATAATTTAAAAATTTCTTTCCTTGGTGGTATTGGTGAAATCGGTAAGAATATGACTGTACTAGAATATGGTGACGACATGATTGTGATTGATTGTGGCGTTATGTTTCCGTCTGTTGATATGCTAGGTATCGACTTGGTTGTACCTGACATCAGTTATTTGGTAGAAAATAAAGAGAAAATTCGTGGATTTGTAGTAACTCACGGACATGAAGATCATATAGGAAGTTTCCCATATGTATTAAACGATATTCATGCACCAATATATGCTAGTAAGATGACTTGTGGCCTTATCAAGAAAAAGATGGACGAACACAAGAAAATTGAATACAAGACTAACGTTGTTAGAGCAAAACAAAAAATTAAATTAGGTTGTTTCGAAATAGAATTTATTCATGTTAATCATGCTATCCCCGGGGCTTTTGCTTTAGCAATTAAAACACCTGTAGGTTTAATAGTACATACAGGCGACTACAAGATTGATTTAACACCTGTTTATGATGAACCATTTGATTTTCACTCATTTGCAGAACTAGGAAAACGTGGTGTTTTATTATATATGAGTGACTCTACAAATGCTGAAAGAGAAGGACATTCTCTTAGTGAAAGAATTGTTGCTGACACTTTAGATAGAATATTTGAAGATAATAAAGATAGACGTTTGGTTGTGGCATCTTTTGCAAGTAATGTTGACAGAATGCAAGAAGTAATGAATCTAGCTGAAAAATACAAAAGAAGAGTCGTTTTAGTTGGTCGAAGCATGGTAAATGTTACCGATGTAGCAACTCAAATCGGTGAAATGAAGATAAATAAAAACAACATTATCGAAGTAGAAAAGATGAAAAATTACAAAGATAGTGAAATTTTAATTCTTTCTACAGGTAGCCAAGGCGAACCTAATAGTGCGCTTTCAAGAATGACAAATAACGAATTTAAAGGCATTGAAATTGGCGACAATGATACAGTTATTTTCTCATCAAGTCCGATTCCAGGAAACGAAAAGGCCATAAATAATGTTATAAATAAACTCATTATGCTTGGCGCAAAAGTTATATATAGTCAACTAGAGCAAGTTCACGCTTCAGGTCATGCTTGTAAAGATGAAATGAAATTAATGTTAAATCTTGTTAGACCTAAATACTTTATTCCTGTTCATGGAGAGCAAAAGCAACTTTTAGCACAACGTGAGACAGCAATACAATGTGGTATGGATAAACACAATATTCTTCTTCCAATGCTCGGTATGAAAGTTGAAGTCAACAAAAATACTCTTAAAATGGCTGGACAAGTTCCTTTTGGAGTTCGTCTAGTAGATGGTGCTGGTATTGGTGAAGCAGAAAGTAATGTACTTAAAGAAAGAAAGCAACTAAGTGAAGATGGTTTGTGTATTGTTTTACTAAATGTAAATGCAGTTAAAGGCGAATTAAATTCTCGTCCTGAGATAGTTTCTCGTGGATTTACTTATACGGGCGAAGCATCATCATGGCTTGACGATGCTAGAAGCACTATTATTAAAAACATTGATCAAGACCAACTAAGATCAAGAGATTACGTAAACATCAAAATTAATATTCGTAAGGCTTTGACAAACTACTTAAATAAAAAATTAAAAAGAAAGCCTATGATTATTCCAATTATTATTGAAAGTAACGATAACTAAATGATAAATATAGATGAAAAAATTAAAGAATATGGTAATATCAACAAAGTCCCAATAACTAAAGATGAAACTTTGTCGTTTTTGTGTGAAACTATCGAAAAAGAATGCGCAAAAGAGATTTTGGAAATTGGAACAGCAATAGGTTATGGTTGTATAACAATAATAGAAAACACAAATTGTCACCATATTGATACTTTAGAAATTGATGAAAATCGTTATAAGGTGGCTGTAAACAACGTAAAACAAAAAAATTTGGATAAAAAAATTACAACTTATTTAACTGATGCTTTAGACTATTTAAAGAACTGCAAGAAATCATACGACCTTGTATATTTAGATGGACCTAAAGGTCAATATATAAATTATCTTCCATATATTTTAAAATTATTAAAAGATGGCGGAGTGATAGTTGCTGATAACCTTTATTTTCATGGAATGGTAACAGGCGAAATACCTGTTAGTAAAGGCTGTAGAGCTATGATTAAAGGGCTTCATAAATATATTGATGAGGTTACTACTAATAAAAATTTAGAAACGACTATTTACAATATCGGCGATGGTATAGGACTCACAAAAAAACTACCTAATAGGTAGTTTTTTATAACGTATAATTTATTTCTTCTTTTAATTTTTGTAAATCTTTTTCATAGTTTTCTAAAGAATAATCTCCGTAAAACATTCTTTCTTGTGATAAAGTAATTAAATAATCTTGCCATTGACTAGAAAAATTTCGTTTATCATTTTTAATTTCTTTGAACCTAAAGTCATTTACTAAAAATTCAGAATCATTATTTGTTAAATCAT
>JAZRUZ010000042.1:0-14661 GCA_045598895.1 Candidatus Onthoplasma sp.
ATTTAAATAAGAAATCTATTGATATTTATCCAGCTCAATTGATTTGTCATAAAGATAAATCAATTAAAGATTTCTTAACGAGTGATGAAGAGAAAGAGATTAGAGTTTTAGAGGAAAAGAAACTTACATTAAATCTTGATTATAAAATAGATGAAAAAAACATTATTCTTGAGTTATATGATTTTGGAAATAGAAAAGTAGAAGGAGCCGACAAAACTTTATTTGAGAATTCTACTGCAAAACTTGTTATTTCAAGTACTGATGCAGAAATGCTTATAAATTTCTACAACTTAAATAAAGATGACTTTGCTGATTTTATTGTTGCAAATTATCCAGAAAATGTTAGTTTAGATGATACTAATCCTGTAATACTTAATGATAATGGTACAATCGCCATTAACTTAGTTGTTGGAGATATGTTGTCTATTGACAAAAATATCGAAATAACTTTCCCGAATTTCTTAAATAAGACTTTAGAATTTAAGATTAAATCAAGCGCTCCTACCACTATTTTATTTAATGGAACAACTTTAAAAGCACCTAACGAAGTTAGTTATACCGAAATATTAAATGAAGAAAATTATCCAGATTATCCTACATTAACTGCAAAAGTGGAAGGAACTAATTTTGCCACTAGTTTCACATTTAATTCAAATCCGATTACATTGCTTTTAAACGATAATACTAATAGTGGATTAATATCAATTTCTGGTGGATACGGCGACCATGATATTAGTTATGCGAGTCTAAACGAAAATATTTTCACTGTTGACGAAGATAACAAGATAGTTCCAATTAGTGTAGGCATAGGTGTTCTTGAAATAAGTATAAGTGGGAAAATTGCATATTTAAGGATAAAAGTTACAGCTGATGATTATACATTAAGTGAAAAGAACAACAAAACTAATGAAACTATTTCAAATGATAGTTTTGATTTAACAAACTTCGTTAGTTACAAATATGATGGAACAAATATTGACTTCGACGATAAAAATGTTCGCATAACTAATTTGAAAGTAACAAGTTATAGTGGTAGCGAAATATTAGAAGTTAAACCTACTGCTCCAGGTTATGAAATTGTAGATAAGAACAACGCAAGTAAAAAGATACTCGAAGTTCAAAATGTAATTAAATCTGGCGATCTTCACGATTGGACATTTACAAGAATAGAAAATAAAAACACTATACTAGAAATCAACTTCGACGTTGAGACTATGGTTGGTAAAATAAATATTACATTCAGTTTTGAAAGCGATAGTTATTTTACTATTAATAACGAAGAGTGGCGCGTTGGTGACGACCTAGTACTTTATGAAGACACAAAAGTATTGTTGTTAAATAACAATACCGCAACTTTTGATACAACTTGCGCTGTAGTTAATGTTAAAAGTGCAAAAGGTGCAATTAGTGAATTAAAACTAGACAATTCACCTATAGAGTTATCAGGCGATGATGATTTTGATTATAAATACACATGTAGTGCTATTGGTAAACATACATTAAGTTTTGTATTAAATGGTGAAACAATTGCTATTGACTTTGTTGTTAGACCTAATATCGTTGCTCTTCCTTCAAATGAAAGTATTGAAGTTTCAGCTAATACTACCGATACGTTACTTTCGGAGTTGTTTACAATATATGGTTATAAAACTGGCATAGTTTACGGACGTAGCAAAACTAATTTATACAATTATTACGATAGTACGGAAGGTGAATATTCAAATAGAGAAGATGCAACAGATTTCTCTGTTATTGATAAAGATTCTTTGCTAACTTCATTAAATCTCAATAAAGAAAAATTGGAATTGGGTTATCTTAAGAATTTAAACAATTCTAGTGAAAAAGTTACTATTGTAATAAAGAAAGATAACGAGGAAATTGCAAGCAAAGACATAACTGTAAATAACAATGTGGTTATTGGTAGTTTAGAATTAATTACAACTCACACAGAAACTGTTTTACCAGAGATTAAAGAAAAGATTAAACAAGAGAACGAAGAAGTTGAAATCACTTCAACACTTCAAATTTCAAGCGTGGAAATCAAAATTGGCGAAACGACATATTCATTAACTCCAAGCAGCAAAAAAATAACTTTAAATGAATATCTCGATGGAGTGAAAAACGCAACTATTACTTATTTATTTACTAATGGTAGTACTTATACTGATGAAATTATCATTTTACCATATACTTTAGCAGTAAAACCAGGAATAAAATCAGAAACAGCAAATTTTGACTTAATATGTGATGTTTTAAATATAACTAATTTTAGTACTTACTTTAAGTCAATAAAAGTTTTAGGATTATTTAACGAAAACAAGCAATCTTTAAACTTAAATGGTTTTAGTAGTTTCTTATATTACGGAACAAACGAAAATTATTATTCAAATAAAGTAACTCTTCCTAGTGTTCGTGGGGAAAGCGAAAAATTCTTTGTAAAATATATAGCAACTTATAATGACGATAGTAATACAACTTATGAATACGAGCAAGAAATATCAATCGAAAACAATACAACAATTACGGTAGATTATCCTACAAATTATAGTGTGTCTAAAGATGGTTTAACTTTCAATTTAACAAATTCTAATTTCTCAAATGATTTAACAAAAGCAAACTTTATGTCATCTAACGACAACACGAATTTTAAGTTGAATGACGACTTGGTTTATGAGCCAATCGCAGTTTACTCAAATGCAACAAGGGTTGTTGATTTAAGTGAATTTAATAGAGTGAACTTAACTAAAAATGGTATAGCAGATACTATTGCGAATGTAGAAGTTGTGGCATATTCAACACATTTAAATATGAACAACTTTGCAACTGATATAACAATTTCAGGAAGCAAAATTAACTTACCAAAACTTGATTCAGGCTATTATGGTTATATCGTGTTTATGGTAGAAAGTGAAAGTGGAAACTATGAGTTCTATTCTCTTTATATTTACTCAATCGGCTCATACTTAAATATAAACGCAAAATCAAATGGCGACTTAAAAGAAACTAATATAGACTACAGTAACGTTGATTCAATTGAAGATTTAATTGGTAAGATTAAAACTGAATTCAATATTGATTCAAAATACACAGAGGATAATATTAAATTCGACATTTTATCTCAAAAATCTATTGGAACGTCTGGCAAGACTGCGTATATAGGTGAATCAATTTTAACAATTACTGATGGCAAAATTGAAGGAATTTATGCAGTTCAACAATTTACAACAATCGAGTTGTTAGTATCTCTCAACTTTGGTGTTAGAGTTTACGAATTTGGTATTGTGAATTTGTATTTGCAACCAAGTGAAGTAATTTCAACCGGATTAAGTGAACTAATTACAGGAATTAATAATGGCGAATTCATTAAAGTATTCGATTTAAATGAAATTGCTATCGGTACTGCAATTGATTGTCCTATAACTAATGCTACAATTATAACTGAATTACCAGATTTTGTTGAAAATGTAGGTAATGAACTTAAATTCATTAGTTTCGTTGACGAAGAAACAACTTTTGATGTTGTGTATGCTATTGGTACAACAAATCCAGTTTATGCAGTTTATGTAATAGTTCACTACACTGTTCCTAAACTTGATTTAAGCGATATGCCTACCGAAGTGACTTTAGGACAATACGATTCAGAAACCCCTCCTAAATTTATAACCACTTATGATGTAGCAAATTTAAAGCAAGATTTAGGTTATACAGGTTCATTTACAATTAAACTCGGTGACACAGAATTAACAAGTTTAACAGAAGTTAAATTAGAAAGAGACATTCTTACCTTCCCACAAGGTGCTGAAATTGGTGAATTTAAGTTAAAATTTATTTTCAACGATTACAAAGAAGGAGATGTTGAAGCAGTTAGAGAAGTGACATTTACAATTCAAAAAGGTGTCACGGTGAGTGGACAAGAGAACGAAGCACAAAGTGGAATGAACGCTAGTCACCGAATTGAATCTGATATTCAGTTTAAGGAAAATAAAAGTGTAACAGCAACGAATTTTGCGTCATTGAAAAATAACTTATATATTAAAAATGGCAATAAATATACAAAATTAGATTCAACTGAGACATTTGAAACCGGCAAGACCTATTATATTATTGATTACACTTCAAATACAGGTAGTAAAATTGAAATAAGTTATGATGAAACTAAAAAAACTTGGACAATCGGTGGAAGAACTATCAAGACAAACAATGCGTCAAAACTCATCATTACTCCAAAAGTTGAAACAAGTGGCGATATTTATACTACTAATGATACAGGAATTATATTTAAGAAAACAAGTGATGTATATACAAAAGTAAGTAGTACTGAAGTATTTGATAGTACAATAGATTATTATACATTTATTGGTAGTGGCTATGTTAAGTATGAAAACATAACAAAAACAATCTTTGATATGCTTAAAGGCGATAGATTTGAGTTGACTAATGATGATACAATTAATTTTGTACATATTGCTAGAGATTACTATACTTCATTTAATGTTGATGTGGTAGATAATAAGTACAACGTTTATACTTCATGTACAGTTTATATAACTATTAAACCTAGTTATTATGGATTAAAATCTGTCTATACTGCAATCGGTGCTAGTTATGATAATGTTAAAATTAATCAAGCAATTGACGATTTAACTGAATACTTAACTAGTGGAGATAATTCAGCAAATGGTGCAACTAACACTTATAGATTAAAAGTATTAACAGACAAAAACGATACAACAGAAATAGATGTTGATTTATCTACAATGTTTAGTGGTAACAACAATCCTAACAAGTTAGAATTTACTAGTCAAAACATGACAATAAGTTCTACTAATAAGGCTACTTTTGGTAGTCAAATTGGAACAGCGCAACTCATAATTTCAAATAATTCAGGAATGAGTGATGTTGAATATAAATTCAATGTTATGGCTAATGACGAAAATGTTGATTTAGGTCAATCAAGTGGATATTATCAAACAACAAAGTTAAATTTCTTAAAGAAATATACAAGAAAAAATGTTACTAAAGATAATTTTGCTACCTTAAAAAATTTCTTGTATATCTTAGATAATAATGAATACAAGAAAGTTGGAAATGGCGATGTTTATCAATCAAGAGACTATTATACGAATAGTTATATTCTAGGAAAGTTAAACGATTTAGATAATAAAAATGTTGTTAAATTGTTTACAGGTTCTCCTGCAGTAGTAGCTAATGCAAATGACTATCTTTTGTCAATAGATTCTAACCATAATTTAATATTAGAAACTAATAAAGATTTGCCATCAGGATTAAAAATTGCAGTTTATGGTGTAAGTGGATGGTTGATTACAGATTTAACTATTTACGTTTATGATTATCAAGTAGAGGTTAGTAAAAATCAACAAATTTATGCTAACTTCTCATTTGATGTGTCTAACTTCATTACAGTAACTGGTAAAACTGGCGCAGTAGATAATGTGAGTTATGAAATTGCTTCCACTAGTTACAATTTAGGTGGAACAAAACACGAATTGACAGGAACGCCAAATAATACTATATATGAATTTAAAGACGATGACAATAAAATGTTGTTTACTTACGTTAACAATAGAGTAACACTAAAAGATGTTGGACAAAATGTTGACGCTACTATTGTATTTAACGTAAAAGTTGGCTCAAATATCATTTCACAAGAGACCTTTAATTTCACAGTTCTAACTAACTTCTTGTTCGCTTCTCAAGGAACTGATCCAATAGGAACGGGTGTACCTGGTGATGAAGGAATTGATGTGTCTAGTACAAATTTACAAACTATCACTTTACAATTAACGAAAAATGTAGACATTCTAAAATCGTATGATTTGAATAGGAATGCTTCTTGCACTACAAATGATAAAGGTGATTATGAAGATTTAACTGTTCAATTGTACCGTAAGTTCAAAACTAGAAACGAACGTGGCAATGTTACATTGTCAACTCCAAAATTTGTAGTAGAATGCACTAATAGATTGGTTGAAGATGGAATAATTAGAATTTGTGATGCAGATGGAAAGTATTATATTAAAAATCAAGACGGAATAACATATTCAATATATAATTCAGGTAAAGAGTTAATAAAATCAAACGCTGTTATTAGTGAATTAAGTGGTTACAACACAATTAAATTCTTAAAAGATTATAGTGGTCTAATGATGCTAAAGTTAAGTGTTGTGACTGATATTGGTACATTTAGTGAGAATTGGAACATTGAAGTGAAACGAGTTATAAACTTTAATGAAGTAAAAACCGGTAAGATAAGTAACAACGGATCACCATTTATGGCCGGAAGACAAATTAAACCTATTTCGGATAAAAATGAAGACGTAACTACTATTTATACTTACATTAAAAATGATAGTGGAATAGGTGTTGATGTTTCTGCTAAATATAAAGTTGTTCCAAACAACAATCAAACTAAATCACTTGATTCAAAAGCATTGTTTGGTTTGTCATCTTACACAAGTATATCTGTAATTCCTACCTACTGTACAGATAATGGAAATTATTGGAAATTAAATTTACCATCAGTTCCAGCAAATCAAGGATCATATTTCGTTGTTTATGAATTTACTCTTACTTACTTAGGTATAGATGAAGTTTTGTACTGCACTTATATTGTGGAGAATGATAAAGAAATTGTTGAATGTAGAGACTTGTCTAAAACCGAATTTAATGTAGATAAATTGACAGATAAAAAGTCATTGAGCATTGTATCGTCAAGTGAAGTAGTTACTGCAAATAACAATATTGCTTTATTTGATACTGATTTAAATAGTGCTGCAACTGATTTAGATGGCTATAAAGTAAAATTTAGCAATATGATAGGTTGTGGATTAGGTGTAGACACGATTTACTTTGAGTTGCAACACACTTCAGGACAAGATAATTGGTATATAGATTTAAGTAAAGTTTACAAAGATGCAAATTGCAGTTCGCAATCTCAAATCACTATAGGAGGAAACAATTATTTGTTTATCAATACACTTACTGCTACAGTAAGTCTAAACTATGGTGGTACTGACATTTATACATACAATAAAGAAATTACTTTAACTTCGTCTAATACAATAACTGCTACGACACATAAGTTAAGTGAAGTGTTTGGTCAGTCATTCTGGGACGATTACGATGTTATCAATGACGAAACTCATACCACTCCTAGTGGACTTGTAACTTGTAATCAAACATTAACAACAAGTTCTGCAAAGAAAGTTACATCAGTTACATATAATTCTAAAAACTATGATGTTTGCGAAGTGACTTATACTTATGGTGGAACGAGCTCTTTATATAAGATTGAAGCTACTTACTATATAATTTATTTGAATGGCACCATAGTAGAATTAACAAGTGAAGGTAAAATACCTACAACTTAATATTAAAAATAGGGAGTAAATACTTCCTATTTTTTATTGTGTAAACAACACAATCCATTAGAAATTTGTTTTTATGTATTTTTTTGACTTATTATTTTAAGACTATTTTATATATATAATGTTATTTTGTTTTATAAATAATAAGTTTTTTATGAAAATTCAAGAAATTTTATTTAAGTTGATAAAATGTTAAATAAAATTATAAGTTAAAACTCTAAATATTTAGTCGGCATATTTTCTTGACAAAATATAAAATTCTAATTAAAATAAAGTTAATAGGTGATATTTTCACATTAGGAGAAATTATGGCATTAAGCGAAGAAGAGTTTGAGAACAAGTGCATGGACATAATTGAACAAATTGTTTCAATTGACATAAAACAAGATAGATTGGGTGCAATTAAAGTCGCTGAAAAGATGCTCGAAAAGGCAAAATCTACTAATAAAAAATTAGCGATTGATATTTACGATAGAGTATTGAACGAATTTAAAATTGCAACTGACGAAGAATACGAATTGTTAAGAAAACAAATTTTTAGTTAATCGAGGTAACTATGGGGTTATTTAACTGGGTTATGACAGGTCTTGGTTTCGAAGGAGAAACTAAACCTGAAAAGAAAAAGAAAGATAAAAACAAGAAGTTGGCTACAGATAAATATGCTAACTTTAATTTGCATGAGCGTTTGACTAATGAACAACCTACACCTATTGCGAACACTAATTTTAACTTTGGCTATCAAGACAATAATATAATCAGTCTTAGTCCAAAAAGTCACAAAGAAATTCAACAAGTTGTGGACTATTTAAAACAAGGACAATATGTCGCTGTTAACCTTGAAGGTATTTCATCTAATGATAGTGAACGTATTTTAGACTTTTTGTCAGGCGCAATTTATGGTTTGAATGGAAGTATTACTCGTTGGTCAGGCGATAGTTTCCTTTTAGCACCTGAAGGACATAAAATCTTAACAAAAACGGAAAATAAATAAGATGACGAAAAAAGTTTTAAAATTTATTATACCTTTCGTACTTGTTTTGGTGATAGATCTTGTCACCAAACATTTTTTATTCAGTGTAGATTACTTTAATGTTATTCCTAACGTGGTTTCAATAATGAACAATGGTGGCAATACAGGTGCTGCGTGGGGTATGTTTAGCGATAAGACAATATGGCTGATCGTAGTTAGCATTATTATGATTATTGCGCTATTAGTGTTTAACTATTTTGTGAAGAACAAAAATATGTGGTATTGCTTGTCTTTCAGTTTCATTTTAGGTGGCGCTGTTGGTAATTTAATAGACCGAATTGTTTTTGGTTATGTTCGTGATTTTATCTATCTTGACTTCTTTCCAACCTTTCCAATATTTAATTTTGCCGATAGTTTTCTATGCGTCGGTGCAGTGATGCTGATTATTCATATTTTGTTCTTTAGTGGTAAAAATGAAAAATAAATTGATAGTAGAAGTTGACAATATAAGATTAGATGTGTTTATGACAAAACACACATCTTTTTCACGATCTTTTATAAAAACAATGAATGATGAAGGCTTGATTTTAGTTAATGGTAAAAAGGAAAAAGCAGGCTTTAATCTAAAAAAAGGCGACGAGATAGAATACATTGAAAAAGAGGTTGAAACTATTAGTGCTGAGCCTGAAAATATACCTTTAAACATTGTTTATGAAGATGATGATTTGTGTGTTATAAATAAGCAAGTTGGCTTGGTTGTTCACCCTTGCAATACCACAAAATTACACACTTTAGTTAACGCATTAATGTATCATTTTGATAAACTTTCTTCAATAAATGGTGTTCTTCGTCCAGGAATTGTGCATAGGTTAGATAAAGATACCGGTGGACTGATGATTGTCGCAAAAAACGATACGGCACACAAAAAATTATCTAGTCAATTAAAAGATAAGACATTAAATCGTGAATATAAGGCGCTAATTAAGGGAAGAATTATAAAAGATTTCGAGATTGAAGGTTACCTTGGTAGAAATCCAAAAAATCGTGAACAGATGGCGCTTGTTAGTGAAAAGAACGGAAAATATAGTAAAACTATTTTTACAATAGACAAAGTTTATTCGCATTACACACTTTTAAATTGTAAGTTAACAACCGGCAGGACTCATCAAATAAGGGCGCATTTAAAGTCTATTGGACATCCAATAGTTGGTGACACGTTATATGGTGGAGTGGATAAACTAATTAAAACGAACGGACAACTTTTGTTCGCTTATAAAATAAAATTTATGCACCCTACAACCAATTTGCCTATGGAATTTGAAGTTAAGTTGCCGGAATATTATTCGAAAATTTTAAATTCGCTAAATTAATTTTTAAATGTTTAAAAAATAAGGTTGAAATTGTTTTTAGATTATGATATAATTATTTCGAATAAAGTTAAGTCTTTATAAAAGGAGAAGATATGAAATCAAATAAATTTGTGAACTTTTTAGCATACATTTCAATTGCTCTTATTGCAGTTGTTGTGTTTATTGGAATTTTCGATTGGTTAATCAATCCAGAAATTATCAGTTTGCTTAGACAAATTGCTTTAGTTATCGCTGAAGTTATCACTGCTGTTTATGCTTTTGACTATGCTAAATCTAAAAAGAACATTGGTTGGATGATTGCTTACTTTGTGTTTATCGCATTTATCATTGTTTCAACAATTTTAGGTTTTACAAGCACTATAAACGCATTGAAGGGCTAAGATGAAAAAATGGAACTGGAAACTCACCTTGTGTTTGGTGAGTTTGTTTGTAAGTCTAATTTTGATAATTTTTGGTAATTCTAACAAATATTGCCTTGCTGTTGGTTTGATTTGTCTAGGTGTATCTATTGGCTTATATGCTTTTTATAGGTTAAAGATTTATGACGATAACATTAAAGACGTTACTGAAGAGTTGACCAACGCAGACATAGACGACGAAGAAATAATAATTGGATTTAGAGAAGAATTAAAAAAACTAAAAAAAGAACGATTAAGTTTAAGATTGTCATTTTTCATATGTGCAATTTTACTTGTCATTTTAGGAATCATAAGTTTAGTATAAAAAAATCTAAAAAATTCATTGATTTTATTTATACTTTATGGTATGATAATGAGCGTTTAAAACTACAATATTAAAGGAGAAAATTAATGCAATACAATTTAGAGAAAAAGAATAAGGGTATTTTTGAAGCAGAATTTAAGGTGGAAAAAGAAGAATGGAACGAGGCTTTAGACGGCGCGTATGAGAAAAGTAAAGGAAAGTTTACTGTTGCCGGCTTTAGAAAAGGACACGCTCCACGTAATGTAATCGAGAATACATACGGTGCAGGTGCTTTTGTTAACGATGCACTTGATATTATTTACTATAAGGCTTACACATTAGTTTTAAAAGAACATGAAGAGGTTAAACCTGTTGATGCACCAAAACTAGACATTAAGAAATTTGATGACAATGGAGTTGAATTTGTTTTAACTATCACTTGTGTTCCTGATTTTGAACTTTCAAAATACACAGGAAATGAATTTAAACGTCAAGAAGTTAAAGTTGAAGACAAAGACGTTGAAGAAGCAATTAATCGTGAATTATTACGTGCTTCAAGACTTGTTGAAACTAAAGAAGCAGTTAAGAAAGACGATTTTGTAACTTTAGACTTTGATGGTTATGTAGATGGAAAGAGATTTGATGGTGGAAAGGCTGAGAACTATCAACTTCAAATAGGTTCACACTCATTTATAGACAATTTCGAAGATCAACTTATTGGTTTAAATATTGGCGACAAGAAGGACGTTGAAGTTAAGTTCCCTGATGACTATCATGCAACAGAACTTGCTGGAAAACCTGCTACGTTCAAATGTGAAATAAAGAACATTCGTGCACGCGTTCTTCCTGAATTAAATGAGGAATTTGTTGCTAATAGTAGCGAATTTGAAACAGTTGAAGACTACAAGAAATCTATTAGAGATAGACTTGTTGCTGAGGCAGAAAAACAAGCAGATATTGAACTTGAAAACGATATGTTAGATAAAGTTATCGACGACACAAAAGTTGATGTTCCAGACGCGCTTGTTGAAGAGGAATATAATCGTCAAATTAGTGGCTTAACTCAACAAATGGCTTACCAAGGTATTAAACTTGAAGATTATGCTAAATATTTAGGAAAGACTGAAGAAGAGTTCAAAAAAGATATTAGAAATCAATCTACAAGAAATTGTAAGGCTAGATTAGTCCTCGAGAAACTTATTAAAACAGAAAATCTTGACATTGATGAAAAAGATATCGACGAAAAAATCGCTGAAATGGCAAAAAATGTTGGAAAATCAACTGAAGAATATAAAAAACAAGTCAACAATAACATGGTAAATCAAATTGCTAATGAATTGTTGATGAAAAAATTGGTAGATTTCTTAAGAAACAATAATACAATAAAATAAGGAGTATAATTTATGATTCCTATGGTCATTGATCAAGTTGGAAACAACGAAAGAAGTTATGATATTTATTCTAGACTTCTAGAAGATAGAATTATTTTCTTGTCAGGCGAAATTGACGATAATATGGCTAATACTATTGTCGCTCAACTCATTTACCTTGAAGGAAAGAATCCTGAAAAAGATATTTACATGTATATTAATAGCCCAGGTGGTAGTGTTAGTGCAGGACTTGCTATTTATGACACTATGCAATACATTAAATGCGATGTTTCTACTATTTGTATTGGTATGGCTGCTAGCATGGCTGCTGTAATTTTAAGTAGTGGAACTAAAGGAAAGAGAATTTGTTTATCTCATAGCGAAGTTATGATTCATCAACCTTTAGGTGGTGCTCAAGGTCAAGCAAGTGATATTGAAATTCATGCTAAACATATTCAACACACAAGAGAAACTTTAAATAAGATTTTATCTGATAACACAGGCAAAGATATAGCGCAAATTACAAATGACACTGATAGAGATAATTTCTTGGATGCTAAATCTGCACTTAAATACGGCTTAATTGATAAAATTTACAGCAAGAGAAGTTAACTTTAGACGCAAAGAAAATTTGCGTCTTTTAAATTTAAAAAGGGAGATTTAATGAAAGAAATAGACACAATTTGTTCGTTTTGTGGGCGTCCTGCTAGAGAACTTACTGATATAATTAGCAATCCGGAAGGCGATTGTTTCATTTGTAAAGATTGTTTAAATATTTGTACGGATTTAATGCAGTTTAATGATAAATCAAAGAAAAAAGATGATGGAGAATTTTTGTCACTACCAAAACCTCAAGAAATCAAAGAAAAACTCGATGATTTTGTTGTCGGTCAAGATGAAGTAAAGAAAATTCTTGCTGTTTCAGTTTATAATCATTATAAAAGAATTAATTACAACCTTGTTAAGAAAGAGCATAACCAAGATGAAGTAGAACTTGAAAAATCTAACGTTTTGCTAGTTGGCCCTACAGGAAGTGGAAAGACCTTACTTGCTAAAACTTTAGCTAAAACTCTTAAAGTTCCTTTTGCTTCGTGTGATGCAACGACTTTAACAGAGGCAGGATACGTTGGTGATGATGTTGAAAATATTTTATTGAAACTTATCCAAAATGCAGATTATGACATAGCAAAGGCCGAAAGGGGCATAATTTATATCGATGAAATTGATAAAATTGCTAGAAAGACACAAAACGTGTCAATTACTCGTGACGTTAGTGGTGAAGGTGTTCAACAGGCACTTCTTAAAATTTTAGAAGGAACTATTGCATCAGTCCCTCCTCAAGGTGGTAGAAAGCATCCTCAACAAGAAAATATTAAGATTGATACTACTAATATTTTGTTTATTTGTGGCGGTGCTTTTGTTGGTCTCGATAAAATTATAGGCGAAAGAAGTGGTGCAACTCAACTTGGCTTTGGTGCAAAAGTTAAAGCAAAGGAAGAAACAGATACAAATAGTCTTCACGATATTCAACCGGAAGATTTGATTAAATTCGGTCTTATTCCTGAATTTATTGGTAGACTTCCAATTGTTACAACGCTTGAACCACTTAATGAAGAGTCTTTAGTTAGCATTCTTACTAAACCTAAAAATGCTATTACTAAACAATATATTCAACTTTTTAAAATGGATAATATTGACTTAGTGTTTGAAGATGAGGCAGTACGAGCAGTAGCAAAAAAAGCAATTGAACTAAAGACAGGAGCAAGAGGACTTAGAACAATTTTGGAAGAGAGAATGTTAGAAGTTATGTACTCTTGTCACTTTGAAGAAGATGTCAAGAAGATTGTGATAACTGCAGACTTTATCAACAAGATAGGTAAACCTGAAATCAATAAAAAATCAAAGAAAAAGACAGCATAAAATTTGCTGTTTTTTTAATGTGTAGTTAAAATGTTTGACAATGTTGTTGAGTTTATGATATTATAATTAAAGTGAAGAGAAGATTATGAATAAATTAACATATAATAATACACCTGAAACAATGTCGGTTGAAGAAGCCGTAAAATTGTTCAAACCTTTAGAAAATGATGCAATTTATAAATCATATGCTTTAATGGAAAAGGTTGTTCCAAAAGAATATATGGACAACGAAAACTTTTTTAAACAAATTATTCCAATTAGGTTTGCAATAACGTACGATACATTAATTTCTTATGCGTCATATAGATTAAAGGCAAATGAGGAACTTGCTATGGATTCTATAATTCAAAATCGCAGTGTATGCGGATTATATGAAACTTATTTATTGCCTTTAACGGAAGAACAAAAAAAAGAATTAGAAGCAAATAAACAATATATAATCACAGAAAAACAAAATGATAAGTTAATAGTTAAATCAAAATTATTAGAAGACAAAAAGTTTATTAAGAAAGTTGCTGAAACTGCTAAACAACTTACTGAATCCGCAAAAGATACGAATAGTTTTTTTTATTGGTCATTAGTTCAACATTCAAAAGAATTCGCATCCAATGAACAATATATGAAACAAGCGGTAAGTCAACGCCCAGACTTATACCGTTACTATATTGGAGAAAACACAGAGGAAGTTGTTTTAAAAGCGGTTGAAACAATGTTTGAAAATGGTAGATTTGCAACATATATAAATGAAGAGTTTTACGATAAACAAAGTAAAGATGTTAAAAAATTGTTAACTCTTTGTAAAAAAATTGGAGATTTACCTAAAGATGCAAAAATTAGAAAATCTATTTATAAAAAAATCTGCAATAGATATATGTCAAAAATAGATGAAAATATAGACGAGATGAGTTTGTATTAGATTTTATTGTGTTATTATTTATTAT
>JAZRUZ010000043.1:0-2405 GCA_045598895.1 Candidatus Onthoplasma sp.
TATTTTATTTCCACACTCAAATTATCTTTTTGATCAGAATAAGTCTTGTTTTTACTATTATTTTCATCTAAAGAAACGAAATCATAATATTGATATTTTTTACTATCGATTTCTTTAACAATACTATCACACGAAACATTAAATGACTTACCAGCGATATAAAGATAAGTTAATTTATATAAATAATTATCATTTTCTAGTGCATCACCTAAATTCAAATAAGCATTTGTAACCACAATGTTATCGATAAAATAGCCTGCATTTGTAGCATCTATACTTAAAAACTCGTTCTCTGAATTTTGTAATTGAACATCTAATTCTAATACTTTTAAATGATCACTATCAACATCAATTACTAAATCATTAGTAGTATTAACTTGTATCGAATAACTTTCACTACGATTTAATTTTTCATTTGAAATAATATTGTAATTTTCGCTATCTAATTCTTCTCCATTAACGCTAAAGGAATTAATTAAGATGTTTGTACTATTTTTAAAATTTTTTATGTTTTGTTCAACGTCGTCGTCATAATCTAGTACATTTACATTAAAATTTAAACTAACGCTATCGTTGTTTTCAAACACTTTATCTAAAATATTAACATAATATTCTCTTGTATCAACTTCTTGAGTCGTGTGTGTTGTATAATATTTATCATCTTCAGCGACAACATCACCTAAATAATAGTACTTACCTTTCGTAAAAGTCTTATTTAAATTTTCATCATTACTGCTGTTCAAAACATATGAATTTTTGTATGTATTTTCAACTAATCCATCATAGAAAAGTGTTAAACCTGCGTACTCATTAGACAAGTCTAAACTTTGACCAATTGAATTAATTTTGACGAGCTCTGTGATGTCTATATTATAGTAAATTTTATCGAATATTGGTCTTATTGAAAGATTTTCAAAAACGTTCTCTATTTCACACGTTGAAGTATCATAATAACTATCTAAGTCAGTATCTTGATATGTAAAATCAATAGTTGTTGTCTTTTCATTACCTAAATCAATAGTTTTTTCCGTTTCATTATTAATTAAAGTAAATTGTTTTGCACTTTCATTACACTCAATTCTCCAACCAACTATTTTATATCCCGTATAAGCAGTAGCATTTAAATGTCCACTTTCGATAATAGGATATTCACCATAACCTTCTATTTCGCCCACAGGAACATTTGCCTGATAGAATTTATCTTCGTCATTTTCATTTAATAATAAGAAACACTCAGTAGTATCAGTAGATGCAAAAGATATATTTCGACTTATGCTTGTCGATATCCCACCAAAAAATATTGAACTTATTAGAAGTATGCAACAAAATATACTTCTCTTATTCATTATTACCCCCTAATACACGAATTCCCAGCTATTGCTCCGTCTGCGCACGCAGTTATTATTTGTTTAAATTCTTTTGAAATAGTATCTCCACAAGCATAAACGTTGTTTACACTTGTTCTCATGTCCTTGTCAACTTTTATATAACCATTTTCATCTTTGTCTAATTCAAAATCAATAAAATCCAAACAAGGTTCACTTCCTATCGCTACAAACAAACCGTCAATTTTAATATTTGTTTTTTTATTGTCACAGTCAACATCAATGCTTTCAACAACTTCGTTACCATTAATCTTTTCTACTACAGTTGAAGTTAGGATTTCAACATTGTCTAGTTTTTTTATTTTCTGAATTTCAACTTCGTTTGCTCTAAAATTGTCTGTTCTATTTATCAAATAAATTTTATCTGCTAAATTAGATAAATATTTTACATTGTCAATTGCTGAATTTCCACCACCAACCACAGCGACTATCTTGTTTTTAAAAATAGCCCCATCACAACTAGCACAATAACTAACACCTTTGCCTGTAAATTTTGCTTCACCCTCAATATTTAATTTTCTTGTTTTACTTCCACAAGCAATAATTACCTTGCAAGCAATATACTCGTTTTCGTTTGTAGTTATTTTAATGTCACTTTTCAATCTTTCAATTGCAACAACTTTTTCATAATTAAATTTCACACCACAACTTTCAGCCTGATTGAAAATATTTTGACTAAGTTCAAAACCTGAAATAGATTTAACACTTGGAAAATTTTCTACATTGTATATAAGTGAAGCAAGTCCACCTATACCCATTTGCTCAAAACAAACAACATTTAGCCCACCACGACATGCAAAAATACCAGCAGTCATACCGCTAGGACCAGCACCAATGATAGCAACATCTATTTTCATATTATTATGATACCACAAAAATAATAATTTTAAAAATAAATTAATTAAATAATTAAAAATTATTTTATTAAATATTTAATTTATAAAAAAATTAAAAATAAATTATAATTATATTTGTTTTTAATTGCAATTTAATTTTTTTAAATATAAAAATATTTTTTAA
>JAZRUZ010000044.1:0-15928 GCA_045598895.1 Candidatus Onthoplasma sp.
CTTTTAAATAATTTAATTTTGATTGAAGGTTATCTAATTGATTATATTCTATTGCGTCTATTTCATTTTCTGTTGAATCAATTTGTTCTTCTATATGTTTTAATTTATATTGGTCAGTTGCTTGAAATTCTTCATATAAGTTTTTTAGTTCATCCATTCTTTTAGTTTTTATTAACAGCCTATACTCTTTTTTTGTTAAACCTAGATCATGTAAGTTTATTTTATATAAAGATTCTAATGCGTCAATTGTTAACAATCCTCCAAATCCTCCAAATACCATTGCAGGGAAAATAGTAAGCCCATTGAAGCATAATGCAAATATGACAGCAGTAATTCCTAAACCTATTATTCCAAATCCCATAAGAACATTTGCTTTTGATTTATTGTATTTATAATCAAAAATTGATTCAAGTGTTTCAGCATCTTCATGTGTCATTTCATCAACATTATTAATTTCATATAAGGTATGTTTTAAATTTGCGTCCATAATCTATCCTTTTAATTATTTTTTAGGTCTTATAACTTCCAAGCCACCCATATATGGTTGCAAAACTTTAGGAATATTTATTGAGCCGTCTTCGTTATAGTTGTTTTCAAGTAAAGCGATTAATGCTCTTGTCGAAGCTAAAACAGTATTATTTAAAGTATGAGGATAATATGTTCCATTCTCACCTTTTATTCTAATGCCTAATCTTCTAGATTGAGCATCACCTAATGTAGAACATGAACCTACTTCAAAGTATTTTTGTTGACGTGGACTCCATGCCTCGATATCGCAAGATTTTACTTTAAGGTCAGCCAAATCACCTGAACAGCAATCTAACTGTCTTACAGGAATATTTAAGTTTCTAAATATTTCTACTGTATATTGCCACATTTTATTGTACCATTCTATGCTGTCTTCAGGCTTACAAATAACAATCATTTCTTGTTTCTCGAATTGGTGTACCCTATATATACCACGTTCTTCAATACCGTGTGCGCCAACTTCCTTTCTAAAACAAGGGCTATAAGATGTCATTGTTATTGGCAATTCAGCTTCTTTAATAATTTGATCTTTAAATCTGCCTATCATTGAATGTTCACTCGTACCAATTAAATATAAATCTTCGCCTTCAATTTTGTACATCATAGCGTCCATTTCGGCAAAACTCATAACGCCGTTAACAACATCACTTCTAATCATAAATGGCGGTATGGCATAAATAAAGTTTTTGTTAATCATATAATCTCTAGCATATGAAATCATTGCTGTGACTAATCTTGCTGCATCTCCTAATAAATAATAGAAGCCATTACCACTTGTTCTGCCTGCACTTTCTTTGTCTAAACCAGAAATTCTTTCCAAAATGTCTGCATTGTAAGGTATCTCATAACTAGGAACAGTCGCTTCGCCAAAACGCTTCACCTCAACATTTTCGCTATCATCCTTACCAATAGGAACATCATCAGCAATAATATTTGGAATAGACATCATATTTTTCTTGATTTTTTCGTCTAAATCAGCGACTAAAACTTCTATTTCAGCAATTCTATCATTGTTTTTCTTTACAGTATCTTTAATAGTTTCAGCTTCTTCTCTTTTGCCTTCACGCATTAACTGACCAATTTGTTGAGACAATGTATTTCTTTTTGCCCTTAAATCATCGCCTTCTTGCTTTAAAGTTCTGTTTTCAGCATCTAGTTTAATTACTTCATCTACTAATGGAAGTTTTTGATCTTGGAACTTCTTTTTAATGTTTTCCTTTACAATCTCTGGATTTTTTCTAATTAAATTAATATCAATCATTTCTTCTCCTTTTACACTATATATTGTGTATACATTTTTAAACATACGATATAACTAGTGTTTAGTTTAAAATAAAAAACACCACTAATATGTTTATATATTAGAGGTGATATTTACCACTGTGCCACTCTATTTGATCTTTCAATCCACTCATTATCCGTAAATTGCGCTATACGGTCAGCCTCGCATTACCGAGTGTCTAAGGGGTAGACATTTTAAACTTGAATATATCGTTCACACCAACCACGACTTCTCTCTTATTCTCTAATTAAAATTAGTCCCTATCATTGACATATTAAATTGAATAGACCATTTTTAAGTTCTATCGTTTTAATTATAACCTTATTTAAGATTTAAGTCAAGAAATTGACACAAAATACTAAAAATTATCGAAAATGTTTTGTTTTTGCGCAAAGATATGATAAAATATAAAAGTATTAAGTATAAGTTCTCTAATTTGCAATTAAATTAACTTATAACAAAAATGATTTAAAAGGGAAATATGTCAAATAATTACTATTTAGATAGAAGCAGAAATAATATGAGAAAACTTAATGAGATGTTGGGTGAACTTCCTCCGTTTTGTAGTATATTTTTCATTGGAATTCAAGACACTACTACTCCACTTACACGTATTAATTATGCAGGCGACCTTAAAACTTTTTTCAACTATTTAGTAAATTTTGAAACAAAATTTTATAACCGACCTATTGACTCTATTTCTATTGGTGATATTGACGAAATTGACGTTCAAACCATTGAAAGGTATATGAGTTATATTTCTTTTTACGACCATGATGACGGAAAAACTTTTTCAAACAGCGAACGTGGTAAATTAAGAAAACTATCTACTCTACGTGCTTTCTTTAAGTATTTTTTCAATAAGGATATGCTACGGGCAAATGTCGCTTCGAAAGTTAGTTCACCAAAACTTCACGAAAAACCAATTATTAGATTAGAAGACGAAGAAACAACTGAACTAATGTATACTGCTAAAACCTTGTCTGGATTTAGCAATCGCCAACAAAAATATAATGAAAAATTTAAAGCGAGAGATAATGCTATATTATCACTCTTTCTTACTACAGGAATTCGTGTTAGCGAGTGCGTAGGACTAAATGTAGACGATATTAATTTCACGTTAAATTCTTTTAGAGTTACTAGAAAAGGTGGAAATCAAGTTATATTATATTTTGGCGAAGAAACTGCTGATATTTTAAAAGAATATTTAAAGTTTAGAGATACTCTACCTATTCCAAAGGAAGAAAGAGCTTTATTTATTTCAAGCCAGAATAAGCGTATGATGGTTAGAAATATGGAATATTTAGTAAAAAAATATTCGCGTCAAGCCACCCCTCTTAAGCATATTACCCCTCATAAACTTAGATCAACTTATGGAACTAATTTATATAAACAAACTAAAGATATATATATTGTTGCTGAGGTTTTAGGACATAAAGATGTAAATACAACAAAGAAACACTATGCTGCAATAAGTGATGATATACGAAAAAGTGTAGCTGGTATTGTTAAAATCAATAAAGAATAAAAGATTAGTAAGGGACTTGCTAATCTTTTTAAATTTGAAATAATTGATTTAAAAAAATTAAATAAATAATTTGAAAATTAAAAGGAAATTTTTAATAAAATTTAAAAAATTAAAAGGAAATTTTTAAAAATTATTTTAAATTTTTAAAAATTATTTTAAAAATTATCGAACAAATGTTTGACAAAACAAAATTTTTTCTTTATTATAGTAGTAATTTTATGAATTTTATATAAAGAGGTAAATTATGGATAAAACTGACGAAACATATAATTTTATAGTATCATTTCAGGAAAAGTATGGTTACCCTCCTACTATTAGAGAAATTTGTACTAATGTAGGTCTTGATTCTACTTCAAGTGTACACTATCACTTGAAGAAGTTAGAAAAGTCAGGCAGAATTAATCGAACAGACAATAAAAATCGTGCTATTGAGTTAACAGAAAATAAAATTAATACAATCAACTTACCTATTGTAGGTCAAATTGCAGCAGGAACGCCAATTTTAGCCGAAGAAAATTTCGAAGATAAATTAGTTGTTTCTAGCGATATTTTTTCGGGTAAAGATTTGTTTGTTCTTCAAGTCAAAGGCGAAAGCATGATAGAAGCTGGCATTTATAACGGAGATTACGTGGTAATTTCTAGACAACAGGTCGCGAATAATGGCGAAATAGTTGCCTGCCTCATTGACAATGAAGCAACTGTTAAAAAATTTTATAAAGAAAACGGATATTTTAGACTTCAACCAGCAAATTCTGCAATGAGACCAATTTACACTGATCACGTTGAAGTTTTAGGCAAAGTTGTTGGGTTGTTACGTAATAAAATTTAAATAAAATGAATAATTTGTAATCTTTTATTGACTATCAAATGGAATTTAGTTATAATTATATATAATTATATTCCATTTTTTTAAGGAGAAGTATGAAAACTGCAGATTTAATACCTCTAATTTTATATGAATTAAATGATTCAGACAAATATGGTTTGGAATTAACTAAAAATATTGAAAATAAATCACAAGGTGCTATTGTTATAAAGCAACCTACTCTTTACACTATTTTAAAAAAATTAGAGAAATCAAAATTTATTTCTTCTTATTGGCTTGATAGTGAGATTGGTGGTAAAAGACATTACTACTCTATCACTGAAAATGGTAAAATGCAAATTTCAACGTTGCCGTCTTTTGATGTTTTAATTGAAAATATTAAAAATGATGAGCAAAATGAGCAAACTAACAATATCGAAATCAGTGAAAATTTTGAACCAAAAGTAAGTATTTTACCTAGTGAAGAAGTATTTACTGATGAGAACATTGACACAAAAACAAATTTAGAAATAAACAACAACAATTTAAGTGAAGTTTCAGACAAAAAAGAAACACATAAACCAATAAAGCAAAAAAGTGAAACAAAACAAATTGTTATAGAACCGATTTTTAAAATACCTGAAGGAAAGGAAAATAACGAAGAAATTAAATATTTGAATTTCGTAAATTTTAAGAAAAACAAAGATAACATTCAGGCAAAAATTAAAACAAGAAATCATCTTATAAATTCATTGGTAACTTCTGCTTATTTACTTTTAGTTACTTTGATTTGTTTCTTTATTGGGAAAAACAATGAAAATAAAAACATTATGTTTGTTGTTGATATTTTGGCTGTAATTATTAGTTTCTACTACCCTATTATTGTTTTAAGTTTACAAACTCAAACTAAAATTTCAATTTTGAAAAATGGAAACAATTTTTGTGTGAAAAGAAGAACAATTTTTGCTGTTATTAGTTTCATAGTTGGCGTTGTTGCTGTTGTATTATTAAACTTTGCGATATGTATTTCGTCATATAATGAATTATTTAGCATTAATAATTTTGCAAACTTCTATACTCCTATAATAGTTCTAACTACTCTATTCTTTAATTTACTGACAAGTTCGCTGTTACTAAAAAAGAAATAAAATGATTCCTGTATTGTATATAAAAAATTTAACGAAAGTTTATGGTGAAAAACGAGTTGTCGATTCACTAAATTTTTGTTTATATCCAGGACAAATTTTTGGTTTTGTAGGCCCTAACGGCGCTGGCAAATCGACTACAATTAAAATGATTACCGGTTTAACTAGCATCACCAATGGCCAATGTAAAATTTGTGGTTATGATATTGAAGATTCGTTCCAAAAAGCAATTGCAAAAGTTGGCGCAATTGTAGAAAACCCCGAACTATACCCTTACTTATCTGGAATTGACAATCTTAAAATTATTGCAAAATTTTATGGGCATAAAGGTAAAAAAAGAATATCTCATGTAGTTAAATTAGTTGGACTTGAAAAACGAATTAACGAAAAAGTTTCTACCTATTCTCTAGGAATGAAACAGCGTTTAGGTATAGCGCAAGCGCTATTAAATAGCCCAAAGTTACTTATATTAGATGAGCCGACAAACGGACTTGATCCAGACGGCGTTGTTGAAATGAGAAACTTACTGATGAGATTATCTAGTAAAGAAAAAATAACTATTATTATATCGAGCCATAACCTTGCTGAATTGGAACAGGTCGCTGATGTTATTGGTTTTATTGATAAAGGTAAAATGGTAGATTTCAAAACTAGAGAACAGATTGGCGAAATGGTGTCTAAAGCACAAAAAGTACAAATTTTATGCAACTACCCCAATTTAGCCGGCTTAATAATTAAGAAAAAATTCGGTATAAATGTTAATGTATTAGGAAATTCGATTATTCTTCCATTGAAAGATAAGTACATTTCTTTGATAGTATCATTCTTGAATCACAACAGAATTAAAATTTATGATTTTAAAAAAATAAAGAAAAATCTAGAAGAACTATATTTCGAGATATTAAACAAAAAACGAGATTCTACAAGTATTTTTTAGGAGAAAAATGTTAAAAGTTGTTTCAACAGAAATAAAAAAAATATTGTCTAAGGCGGGAATTTATATCCTCTCTATCTTTTTGGCTATTATTTTAGTACTTGGAGTATTTATCTATCAGCCACAAAATATTAATGAAGAATTTTTAGTTTTAGGTAATTCAAGTAACACATTCACTGAAAAATACGCAATGTTTACTGATTCAAATAGTGTTAATACTTTATCGAAAAAATACGCTGATAATTTAATAGAAAATGCTAAAAATCAAATTTCACACTACTCTATTAATTTCAATAGTCAAGAGTTAAATTATAAAATGTATTTTGAAAAATTAATTAATAAATTAGACGATAGCGTAAAAGATTATAGAGATTCGTACACCCAACAAATTGAAAATATAACATTTGCAAAAACTCAAGTGATAACAAGCGCTAATAAATTGAAAACAGAATACGAAAATGCAAAAATTTTATCTACAAGTGGTAGTTATGTTTTACTTGTTACAAATAATGATGATAAAAAATTAAAAAATGACTTAGATGATTTGATTTTATATGCAGATGGATTATCAGTAGAACAAAATAAAGTCATTAATGCTACAAAAGAATTTACTAATAAGATTTTGCCAAGATTAAACGATGATTTCTCTAAAGTGATTTTCCCTATACTGAAAAAAGAGTTTGTGAACAATTATACAACAACCAATTTAGACACAAAATACTCTACTCTATTAGAAAGGCTAGATGAAATATCTACACAAATAGAGTCTT
Source organism: Candidatus Onthoplasma sp. (assembly GCA_045598895.1). GTDB lineage: Bacteria > Bacillota > Clostridia > Christensenellales > UBA1242 > Onthoplasma. The sequence continues at coordinate 6,993 of JAZRUZ010000044.1, forward strand.
ATAAATCTACAGCGCTTATTAACGAAAATAATTCTAATTTTGGATTGGCTCCTCAAATGGATATTCTAGCAAATAAATATTTAGAGATTGCAAAGAATTATTCAACTTTAATCGATTTAGAATTAAAGAATAATGCTTTAAATAATGTAAAATTGACGCAAGAAAATGATTTAATAAATTTAAATAAAGTTTCAAAATATGACAATAAATCTTTACTTATTAGACAAAATTATTTATTTGAAAATAACGCTTTTGATGGTGACTACGCAAAACCTTTAACAATAGGCATTAATTCAAATGCAACAGCTAATATGTACGATTACACCTATTTTGTTTTGAAATTATTTTCATTTGTTTTAATAGTTTTTGCTGTTGCTCTAGCATGTCGTACAATTGCAGGTGAAATAAAAGATGGTACTATGCGATACCTTGCTATTAGGCCGGTATCTAGAACAAAAATTTATTTTGGTAAATTAATTTCAATTTTGTTATTGAGTTTGATTCTTCTTATTTTTAGTGCAGTCGTTGCCCTACTAGTTGGTGGTGCTGTATATGGATGGGAATCTTTAAAGATTTTATCAGTGTTCAACGCTGAATTTGCTTTTACAATTAAACCTATTTATATGATTATTATTTTAATGTTGGACACTATTTTAAAAATAAGCTTTTTTGTAAGTTTTGCGATGTTGTTATCTATTGTAACAAAATCAGATATTGGGTCACTTGTTGGATTATTATTATTCTTCATAATAAATTTATTCTTACCTATTTTCTTCCAAGGAGCAAATAGTTGGTTAATGTTTTATTTCTTCTCACACATTTCTATATATAATTTATTTGGAAGTAGTATGTATGCGCCACAAAATAATTTATTTAATCTAATTATTGGCGCGAAATGTTATGATACAAGCAATATCATATTAACGATAATTTGCATTGTCCTTGTCTGGTTTATATGTAATTTTATTGCTGTTAGATGTTTTAAGAAAAGAGAACTTTAAAAATATCTTCTTTAAATTTATTTTAAATATTAAAAAACACATACTTTAGATATGTGTTTTTTTAATCTATTCTATGTTTATCTATCTCCCCTGTTGCTAGTTTGTCACAACGATTATTGTATTCATTGTCGGCGTGACCTTTTACTTTTATCCAATTTATTTTATGCATATCATTAAACACAATAAGCTGTTCCCATAATTCAGCATTTTCAACAGGTTTCTTCTTTGCGTTTTTAAAGCCGTTTAATTGCCACTTTGTAATCCAACCTTCAGTAAATGCATTAACTAAATAAGCACTATCACTATATAAATCAATTTCACAAGGTTCTTTAATTTTACTCAAGGCTACAATTGCTGCTGTTAGTTCCATTTGATTGTTTGTAGTATCTCTCACAAATCCACTTATCTCTTTTTTCACGTCTTTATAAAAAAGTATAGCGCCATAGCCTCCAAGACCTGGATTGCCACTACATGCCCCATCGGTATATATTGTTATTTTTTTCATTTTGTTTTCCATTTACTAGAATTATTATATCAAATTTTAAAAAATTAGCAAACAAAAAAACACTTTTTACTAAGTGTTTCTGGCAGGGGTGGAAGGAGTTGAACCCTCCTCTGGAGTTTTGGAGACTCTCATTCTACCGATGAACTACACCCCTATCGAATATAATTATATTAAATTAATTAATTAATGTCAAGAAATTAAGCAAAAAAAGAAGTGTTAAATTCCTTTTTCTTTTTCTATATTTTCTAATTCGTTTAATAGTTTTCTTATTAATCTGCAATTGTTGTTTTTGACATCATAAACGACATTGCCACAATAAGATTGCATCAATTTGAAAAATTTTAAATCTCGTTTGTTTTTCTTTAACATATTACATATAGTTTCGTCCGTAATTTGAGGATATTCATTAATACAAGATTTAAGTTTTTCTATATAAATTTCATGTGATTTATTTGAGTTATTACAATTTTTATCTTTAATCATTTTGACCTCAAAATTATATTAATCTATATAATTGAAAATGTCAAATAAAAAAGAGCAAATTGCTCTTTTCTATTTTGCTGTATCTGTAAATCTACTCTCACGAATAACATTTACTTTAATGTGTCCAGGATACTCTAATTTTGCTTCAATTTCTTTTGCAATATCATGAGCAAGAACTTGCGCCTGATCATCACTAATAGATTCAGGTTTAACCATAACACGAATTTCACGTCCGGCTTGAATTGCATAAGTTTTTTCAACTCCGGTGTGTTCGTTAGCGATGGCTTCCAAATCTTGAAGTCGTTTAATGTAATTCTCAATACTTTCTCTTCTAGCACCTGGTCTAGCACTTGAAATTGCGTCTGCTGCTTGAACTAAAACTGCTTCAAGAGTCTTAGGTTCAACGTCAAAATGATGCGCTTCAATACAGTGAATAACTGCTTCGCTTTCTTTAAATTTTCTACATAACTCAACACCAAGTGAAACGTGTGTTCCTTCACTCTCGTGATCTAATGCCTTACCAATATCATGAAGCAATCCAGCTCTACGCGCAACTTTCTCGTTGGCACCTACTTCAGCAGCAAGCATACCAGCGATGTATGATACTTCTAAAGAGTGATTTAAAACATTTTGGCCATAACTTGTACGATATTTAAGTCGTCCAAGCACTTTAACAATCTCTGGATGAAGGTTGTGAATATCTGCGTCGAAACAAGCATTTTCACCTGCTTCTTTGATAGTCTCTTCAATATCTTTTTGGCATTTTTCAACTAATTCTTCAATTCTTGCTGGATGAATACGTCCGTCAAGAATAAGTTTTTCAAGTGCCATACGAGCCACTTCACGTCTAACCGGATCAAAACCACTTAAAGTGATTGCTTCAGGTGTATCATCAACTATAAAATCAATACCTGTTGCTGCTTCTAAGGCTCTTATATTTCTACCTTCACGACCAATAATTCTTCCTTTCATTTCTTCACTAGGAAGAGTTACTACGCTTGTTGTAACTTCACTAGTATGGTCAGCAGCACATTTTTGAATAGCAAGTGTAATTATATTCTTTGCTTTCTTGTCTGCTTCTTCTTTTGCCTTATCTTCAATCTCTTTTGCTAGTTTTACAGCATCAATTTTTGCTTCTTCTGTAAACTTATCAATGATAGTTTGTTTTGCTTCATCTACAGACATTTTGCTAACTTTCTCAAGTTCTTTAACAATGTTACCTTGAAGTTCTTCTAAGGCGTCTTCTTTACTATTTAATGCTTCAATTTGATTGTGAACTTTTTCTTTAGATTGCTCTAATTCTTCACTCTTTTTATCAAGTGCAGTTTCACGTTTTGCAAGCATTTCTTCACGAGCATACAAACGTTCTTCGCTACGTTTGTTTTCTTCTCTACGTTCTTTGTTTTCTTGTTCAAAGGTAGATTTTAAAATCTCAATTTCTTTATTTGTTTGTGCTACTTGTTCAGTTTTAATTTTGTTCGCTTCGGCTCTTGCTTCTTCAATAATTTTATTTGCATTTGCTTGTGCTGATTTAGTTTTTTTATTAATAACAACGAAAGTAATGCCAAAACCTGCACCACCTCCGACTGCTAACATAACAATCGATAAAATCACTGTGAGAACCGGACTAACTGATAGTAGCAAACTTAAATTTGCTAATAACATAATTCCTATCCCTTTTAATATTGCTCACGCAACAATATTATTATACAATAAAAGAAATTTTTAGTCAAGCAAATATAAAAATTTAATAATTTAAAAAAGCAGAAGAAAAAAGCACTGAAAAGTGCTTAAATCTCATCTAAATCAATAATTTCGATATTATCTACTACAAATTTTAATAATTGATCGTAGTTAATAATTTTACTTTCTTCTCTTTCGCTTTCGCTTATTTTTGGTTTAATAATAGGATTTTTTGGAAGAAAAACCGTGCAACAATCTTCAAAAGGTAAAATACTTGTTTCAAATGTATCAATGTCTTTTGCTACACTAATAATATCGTCCTTATTAAAACTAATTAATGGTCTTAACACAGGAAATTCTGCTACAGCATTAGTTGTTGTTAAACTCTCAATGGTTTGGCTAGCAACCTGACCTAAACTCTCTCCTGTAATAATCGTCTTATATTTATATTGTTTACATATTGCATTTGCTACTCTTATCATTGCTCTACGAAGAAGATTTATAGCAAAATCCGTTAAACAATTTACATGAAATTCTTCTTGCATTTTAGTCATTGAGCAAATATACATATATTTTGCACCAATGATATTTTTTATCTTTTTTGCAAGCGTTATAACTTTTTCTTTTGCTTGTGGACTTGTATAAGGAAAACTATCAAAATGAAGTATGTCTTGTCTTAATCCACGCTTCGCCATTTCAAAGCCTGCAACAGGACTGTCTATACCACCACTAAGTAAAAGTAAACCATCTCTATGTTCGCTTAGAGGCAAACCAGAATAAGCGTAAATTCTTTCATAAAAGATGTAAGTTTTGCCGTTTTCTCTTATATCTACTGAAATTAGAGTTTCAGGATTATGTATATCAACCTTTGCATTTACATTGTTATTTAAAACAATTTCTCCTAAACATGCACAAAAATCATTTGATTTAATAGGAAAAGATTTATCTGCCCTATTTACGTCGCATTTAAAGCTACCATTTATCTTAATTGTTGAAATAAACTCTTTGATTTTGTCTACGTCGTTTTTTAACTCATACGCTTTTGATATTGAGTGTATACCAAACACAAATTTTAAAACATTTATTATTTCATCAGCGCTTTTATAATTTCTTATAAGTAGTCTATTTTGAATATTTTCCAACTTGCAATCAATACCTTTAAGTGCTGTCTTTATGTTATTGTACAAAAGTTTAAGAAAATATTTCTTATTTCCACCTTTTAAGTGTATTTCACTAAATCTAATTAAAATTACTTCTTCCATTATCTTCTTATCCTTGAAATATAATTTTCTGCTTCGATAGATAACTCGATTGCTAAATTTTTACAATCTTCAATCGTTACACTATCATCAAAACTAATTCTAACTGCGCCTTCTTGATATTCCCCACGTACTATTTGAGAAATTATACGATTTGTTTTTGCTTTGCTGTTGCATGCTGAACCTGTACCGATAATATAGCCCTTAGCCTCTAGAATATGTTCTAAAGTTTCACCTCGTACACCTCTAAAACAAACCGAAATAATGTTATCAACGCAGTTATAGGTAGAAACCAAACAGTAACTACCTGACAAATTATTAATAAATGCATTTTTGTGTTGTGAAAAGTCATGATATTCTAGATTTTCGATGGCTGTCTTAAATGCTAAAATATTAGGTAAATTTTCAGTTCCAGCACGAAGTCCAAATTCTTGTTCACCACCTAGAATAAAGGGTTTAAACTTGTTAGGATTAGCAATATATAATCCTCCTATACCTTTAGGACCATTTATTTTATGAGCACTCATTGTATAGAAATCTACACCGAGATCTTTTAAATTAATGTCTAATTTTCCTACTGCTTGTACTCCGTCGCTATGAACTAAAATATTTTTATTATAACTTTTTACTATGTCACAAATAGTTTTTATGTCATTAATTGCACCTGTTTCGTTACTAACATGCATTACAATTACGCCTGCAACGTTTTCGTCTAATCGGTTAGCCAAATCATGAATATCTATAGACCCGTTTGAATTAAGATTAATAAATTTAATATTGTATCCTTCTTCAATCAGTTTTTTGCATGGTTCATAGACGGAACTATGTTCTCCGCCACCTACTAAATATTTCTTGTCTTTTCTAGTTATGATTGAGTGGATTACTGAATTGTTACTTTCGCTGGCAGAGCCCGTAAATATAAAAGTTGAACCAGCCGGACAACTAAAATATTTAATGAAAAAATTTCTTGCTTCATCAAGTAATCTTTTTGAAATAACTGCTTCTCCATATAGCGCACTTGGATTATAAAAATATTCACAAGCGTTGTTGAAACTTTTTAAAGACTGCTTGCTAATTCTTGTTGTTGATGCATTATCAAAATATAACATTTAAACATTATAACATAAAACTTTAGAAAATGAAATAGATTTTGAATACTTTCTTAATTAGGAATTAAATCTAATGCCTTTCCTAAACTTCCTCCGTTTAAGTAAACTTCTGGTACTTTTCCTACAATAATGCTTTCAGCCAATAATACTTGGTTTGTTGAAAAAAATTCATACGTTTTTATAGGCATTGCAATATTTACATGAACATCAATATATAAAAATAAACTATGCTTTGTCATGTTTATTCCAACTGAATCAAATTCACTATCAAATTTACTAACAACTGAACCAATAGGAACTAATTTAAAACTAATTTTAGGTCCTTTGCCTATTAATATTGGGATACCACTGAGTGTCCCTAAAGATAAACACAAGGAATTAGATAAATTTGTTATTTGTGCTTGTGTTTCTTTAACAATCTCCCGTGAAATTGTATTTATTTCATATTGATTAGCACTAAATGATACAATTTGTCCAGAATTATCGTAATAAATATCTATTAAAGTGTCGTAACTTAAAGTCCTATTAATTACATTACTAACAGCTAAGTTCACTGCTTTCTCAGTGAGCGACCTAGTTTCTGCCATAGAATATTGCTTTATGATTGGTTTAGAAATTAAAAAATAATATGTAAAAAGAAAAACAAAAAATAAGATAATAAAAATTTTTATTAAATTAGTTTTTGCTTTCTTCATAATATAGTTTATTAAATAAACTTTAACTTTAGTATAAAAATTTAATGACCACCCTTTTTAGTTTTACTGCTAAAAATCAGCGCAAATAAGAATGAGGCAAATATAGCCATAGCAATACCACCTGCACTAGCAGTAAGTCCCCCTGTAAATATTCCTATGATGCCATATTCTTTTACGGCTGTTATTGCACCTCTTGCAAGACTTGCTCCAAAGCCAATAATCGGCACAGTAGCACCTGCTTTTGCAAACTCTTTAAAAGGAGCATATATATTAAACAATTCTAGAACCATTCCAATAATTAAAAATAATACTAATATTCTAGCAGTTGTTATTTTTGTTTTTATTACTAAAATTTGTCCTAAGAAACAAATCAGTCCACCAACTAAAAAAGATATAACATAATCCCATATATTAATCATAGTACCACCTTAATTCTCTACATATTCTAACTCTACTGCGTGAGATACACTAGGTATTGTGTCTCCTTGTTGATTGGTTGTTGTACTCATTAATGCCCCTGTTGAAATTAAAAGTACTCGTTTAAATTCACCTTTGTTTAATTTTTTTATTATATAACTATTTAATACGCTAGCAGAACAACCAGCGCCACTGCCACCCATAAACACTCTTTCTGTTTTGTCATACATCATACAACCACAATCAGCATAGTTTTGTCCTAAAATGTAACCTTCATTTTCCATAAGGTCAATTAATATTTCACTACCAAGTTTACCTAAATCGCCCGTTGCAATTAAATCATAATCTTCAATTTTTCTGTTCGTATTTTTTAAGTGTGTTATCAAAGTGCTTTCAACACATGGACTCATTGCGGCACCCATATTATTAATGTCGTTAATACCAAAATCAATAACCTTTCCAAATGTAGCCGAATTAATCTTAATTTTACTTTTTGTTTTAGATAAAATAGTTGCTCCTCCTCCTGTTATAGTCCATTGTGCTGTAGGAGGACGCTGATTTCCTAACTCCAAAGGAAAGCGATATTGTCTTTCTGCTGAACTAAAGTGAGTACACGTGCCTGCAACTACGTTATTTGCAAGGTTGTTATCAATAAATATTGACGCCAAAGCCAAACTCTCTGCCATGGTAGCGCACGCTGAATAGACTCCAACAAAAGGTAACTCCAAATCTCTAGCAGTATAAGATGAACTGACGATTTGATTTAATAAGTCACCACCAAAGAAAAAATCAATATCATCGACTTTTAGTTTTGCTTTGTCAATTGCCCCTATAACAATATCTTTTAAAATTTTTCTCTCTGCTTTTTCAAAGGTCCTTTCCTTTAATGTGTCATCTTTTAATGTATAGTCAAAATATTCTCCAAGAGGGCCTTTACTCTCCATTGGGCCAACCATGCTAAAGCCAGCCTGTACATAAACGTTATTTTTCATTATAATTGTTTGCATAATTTCTCCTAAATAAACAGACTAACGAAGCCACAGATGACCGATCCAACCACACCACATACAATGACAGGACCAGCAATCGTAAACATTTTTACACATATGCCGTAAATAATACCTTCTTTTTTAAACTCAATAGCTGGACTTGAAATCGAATTCGAAAAACCTGTTATTGGAATAACTGATCCAGCACCACCCCACGCACCAATCACATCATAAACTCCAATTCCTGTTAAAAAACATGTAATAAAAATAATTGTCATTAACATGCATGTCGCGAGTTCGCTTTCAGCAAGATTTGGAAAAAGATAAGCATATAAGTCAAAAAGTCCTTGACCAATAGCGCAAATTACACCACCAACTAAAAAGGCCTTAAATAAAGATGGCCACGCTTTTGTTTTAGGCACTTTTGCCTCTACATAAAGATTATAGTTCGCATTTCTTTCTTCTTTGTTCATAATTACTCCTTATAAAATAATTCACTAATTTAATAAATTTAAACTTCATAAATAATTTTTACGTTTTTAAACAAACTAATTGCAAGGAGAAAATTATGAAAAAAATAGTACCTATTCTTTTATTTAGTTCGGTTTGCGCATTGCTAGTAAGCGTCCCAGCAATAAAACCAAAAAATGATACAACTGAACAAAACTCAAATTATGAAAATTTGTTTAATTTCAAATCAAATCAAATTCCATCTATTAATAATGTTAAAAATATTATGGACAAATATATAGTTTCTGTATCATCCGATTTAGAATTAAAAGAATATGATGAAAA
>JAZRUZ010000045.1:0-4278 GCA_045598895.1 Candidatus Onthoplasma sp.
GACAAAATAATTCAAAAAATTGTAAAATTTATTAGACAAAGGGGAAAATTATGTTTAGTGATTTAATTCAAAAGAAAATTTATAGACATACTCTAAATCTAGTAGAGTATTATGAAGTCGTAGAATACATTATGAAAAATGGAGTTGATAATGATGTTAGAAAATTTTTCATCACTTTAAATACATTCGGCATGTCTAAAAAGGAAGTCAATTTCTTGGCACTTGCTTTGCGTGACAGTGGCAGAGTTATTGATTATGGCGACGATATTTTTGAAAAGCACTCAACTGGTGGTATTGGGGACTCAACAAGTTTAGTAATAATTCCTTTACTTGCAAGTCTCGGCTATAAAGTTATAAAAACTACTGCTAAATCATTTTTATTTACTAATGGAACGGCTGATAGGTTTGGTGCTATTCCTAATTTTAGTTGCGCTTTAACTGACGACAAAATTAAGAAAAGCATTGATAAAACTAATGCTTGCGTTCTTTCAAACGAAAGCAATATGTGTCCTGCTGATAAAATGTTAAATAAAATTCGTATAGAATGTGGAATTGAATCCGATCCTAATTTATTTGCGGCTTCAATCGCAAGTAAAAAAATGAGCAGTGGAGCAGATGTAGTTTTAGTTGATGTTAAATTTGGCGAAGCATCAATTATCCCAAGTTATAGAAAAGCCATTAAACTAGCAAAAGTTTTAAAATACATTTTTAAACAAAATAAAATTAAAAGCATTATTGAAATAACAAATACAAATCAAATGATAGGCGACGCTGTAGGTAACGCAGTTGAAGTCGTTGATGCTATCAATGTTTTACAAGGAAAGAAAAATTTCTTAAGAAAAGTTGCCTGTAAATATGCTGTTGATATGATTACCACTTACAATCCAAAAATTGATAGAGATTATGCTTACGATTTAGTGTTGTTTAGTCTCGATAATGGTTCGGCTTATAATAAATTCCTTGAAATCGTAGAAAATCAAGGTGGAGATGCCGAAGCAGTTAAAAAATCTCTTATTTTTAGACCTAAAAAATCTGTTAATTTCAAGGCGGCTAAATCAGGTTACGTAATGAACGTAAATTCTCTTTTGATGGGTGAACTAGTTAGAAGATTATGTAAAGAAACTCATGACAATAATATTGGTATTGTAACTCATGTTAAAGTAGGTGATTATGTCAAGGCTGGAGATGTAATGTTATCTTTCTATTATAACGACGATAACGAGTTAATTAAATACCAAAATGCCATTGAAAACAGCATTAGACTTACAAGTCACCCTATTAAAAAAGTTAAAATTTTAAAGAAGGTAATTCGTTAATGAAAATTGTTGTAAATTCGCTAGATGATATGGAAAAATTAGCAATAGATTTTGCTTCACGATTGAATTTGGGAGACTTTGTTCGCTTAAATGGAGGTTTAGGAGCAGGAAAAACTACTTTTACACAATTTGTTTTAAAACATCTTGGGGTAACAGAGGTCGTTTCAAGCCCCACTTTTGCTATTTTAAAGACATATAAGGGTAAATTTACATTTCATCATTTTGACATGTATAGAATTACAACAGAAGAAGCTTTGGAAGCCGGATTTGACGAAATTTTAAATGACAAGAATTCAATAAAGTTTGTTGAATGGGGCGAAAATGTAGAACCAATTTTGCCTTCGGTTTACAAAGAAATAAACATTAAATTTATTGATGATACTACTAGAGAGATAGAAATTAATGAATAGACTTCTAATCAATACTGCCAATAGCGAATTATATATCGTGTTAAGTAAGGACGATAGTTTGTTTTCGGTTTCATCTAAAGCAAAAATGCTACACAATGAGATTTTACTTCCAGAAATCGATAAACTTTTAAAAGAAAATAATTTAGATATTACAGATATTGATGAATTAGGTGTCGTTATTGGTCCAGGCTCTTTTACAGGTATTAGAGTTGGAATTTCAACCATCAAAGGTTTTAGAGATGGATTAAATATTAAGGCAAAAGGAATAAATAATCTCGAATTTTTGTTTAAACTTGCTAGAAAGCAAAACAAAGAAATAGATACAGTTGCCATTTTAGGCAGTCGCGACACATACTTTGTAGCGAGAAATATTGATGACATGCTTTATATTTATGATAGGCCACTTTCTTTACAAGAGTTGAAAAATATCACAAATAAGAAAATCGGTATGTTTGAGATAGACGAAAATGTAAATTGTTTTGTAGTTGACCTTGATCCAATAGTTTTTAATGAGTGTTTAGAAGAAAGCAAAGATGAAATACTTATGCCTAAATATTTTCAACTATCTCAAGCAGAAAATGAAAAATTGAAAAAGATTGACATTACTATTGTTGAAGCAAACTTAGAAAATTTAGTAAATATAGCAGAAATCGAAAAAGAAAGCATTATTTCTAATAAGATCGGTGAAAAAGAGATAGAAAAAATCATAAACAATGAAAACTACAAAACTTTTGTAGCAGTTGGTAATAACGAGATTTTAGGTTATATCATCACCGAAATTACCGACGAAATTAATATCACAAGCATTGCAGTAAAAAAAGAATTTAGGAATTTAGGAATTGCATCTAAACTCATTGAAAGAATTAAAGAATTTGCTGCAAAATTGGGTTTTGATACGATAAGTCTAGAAGTGGATAGGACAAACCTAAAGGCTCGTGTTTTGTATGAAAAATTAGGCTTTACAACACGCCGAATTAGAAAAAAATACTACGCTAACGGAAATGATTGCATAGAAATGACATTTAAAATAAATTAGTAAATTTTACACAAAATAAAATGAATATTTTAGGGGTAAATCTGAATAAAAGAACTAAAATGTTTTTAATAAGTGGTATTGCAATATTGTCTAGCGTATTGCTATCTTTCACTATCCTGATTCCAATTAGTTTAAATCATAAAAGAAAAAAATCTCATGCCGCTACAACGTTGAGTAGTTCTACCTCAACTCAAACATTGTCTTCGGGTGAATATATTGTCAATAGTAATGTAACAATAACAGGCGAAAATACAGGAGATAATGGTATAACGATTGCTGAAGGTGCGACTGTGACTATTACCGTCAACAAAAATTGCACCTTAACAGCAACTGGTAAAGCAGCAGGTCTTTTTATTGATCGAAGTAGTCTTTTACCAAAATTCTATTATTATGGAGGGGGTGCAGGAATCTATGTTCCTGAAAGTTCTACTCTTATTTTAAAAGGCGAAGGAACTGTCATAGCAACAGGCGGAAATGCCTCAAATGGAAGTAAAGGCAGCGATGGAGAAGATGCTTATTCAGGAAGTTGGAACCAATATTATTGCGGAACAGGTGGTTCTGGTGGTCGTGGTGGCAGCGGTGCTGGTGCTGGAATCGGTGGTTCAGGTGGTGTTGGAGGCTCTGGTGGTACTAATGCTGGAGATAGTGGTTCTAATGGTTCGTCAGGTACAACTTCAGGTAAAATTTATATTTTAGGGAATTTAACTGTAAATGCGACTGCTGGGAATGAAGGTGGTTCAGGCTCTGGAGGAATTGCTGGAATTAAAAAAGAAGTGACCCAAGGAGATATTTTGTCACATTTTAAAGAAATATACTATGGCGGAGGCGGGGGCGGTGGCGGTGGCGCCGGAGCTGCGCCTACATACGATATTGGAGATGGAGGACCAGGTAGTGGTGGCGGTGCTGCTGGTTACGATGGAAAGCGTGATGTTTCGACTGGTTCCGGAGGTAAAGGTGGTAGAAGTTATAATGAAAGTCTAAATGGTGCTGATGGATCAGGTGGAACTAATGGAACAGGAGGTTCTGGAGGTTCTGCTGGAACCTATTCTTCAAACTCTTGTGTATACTACTCATCAGGTGCTACTATAAATGGTAGTTACTTAGGAACATGCATAACTTCAACTGCGACGTTTGATAAACCTGAAGGTGTAGTTTCTATTAAAGAAGGAGAAACTGAGCTTACAGGTGATGCTCTTAAGTTTGAAGTTGGAAATGGAAGTGCTGGGATAAGTTTAACCGGATTTAATCTTGTGACAAGTATATCGGCATCCGAAGATTATACAAACGATACTTTAACATACACTTTTACAGACTTTTATAATACTAGCCACACAATAGTTTATTATATAGAAAATGCTTATTACATATCTGATACAGATATACCTAGTTCATTTAACGCTGATGAAACAATTACTCCTTCGTTAGATTACAAAACCTATGAGTTTATATTTGAATAATAATAAAAAAAGAAGAGTTGTCTTCTTTTTTTATAGTATATTTCAAATTTTCATAAACT
>JAZRUZ010000046.1:0-11411 GCA_045598895.1 Candidatus Onthoplasma sp.
TAATGAAAGAGAAAAAACATTTTTTAATTGGATTAATTTATTTCACAGCATTGTTGTTAGTTGCTGTAGTTTTTGTATTAGGCTATTTTGGAATTTTACAAAATGAATATTTATCAACATTTTTAATACAAATTGTAACAATGTTTTCTATTCCTCTCTTACTATACACATTATTTGATACTAAAAACATTAAAAAAACTTTCGTAAACGCCGGATTTAGAAAAACAAGTGGAAAAATAATATTATTATCTTTTGTTTTAGGCATAGTTTTGTTTCTAATAAATAGTTTTGTAGCAGAAGTGTTCTCAAGTATAATTGCTCTATTAGGTTACGAATCTTTAGGAAGTGGTAGTAAAATTACACTCGATTATACCTTCCTTTTAAAAGAGTTGTTTTTATCATGTTTATTGCCTGCTTTTTGCGAAGAATTTTTACACAGAGGAATACTCTTGTTCTGTGGTAAAAAATACAATAATCCTAGAATAGTTTTGTTATTATCATCTCTTTGCTTTGGTTTGACACACTTAAATATAAATCAATTCTTTTACGCAGCAATTCTTGGTGGGTTGATGGGTTATGCAAGTCTATGTGCTGATAATATTTACCCTGCAATAATATGTCACTTTTCAAATAACTTCTTAAGCAATTATTTCTATTATGGAAAATATTTAAACCTACCTTTAGCCGTATGGTACAACAACCTTAAATTAGCAATATCTCAAAATTTCTTGATTTATGTTTCACTAATGACTTGGTTTATTGTTTTCTTGGTTTTTGTATATATTGAAATTACTCGTGTGTTTAAATATGAAAATAAAAAGAGGAAATTAGCATTCGTATTAAAAGAATTGCAAGCAGAAAATATTAGTATAGAAGTAGCACAAAGTGAAATCGAAAAAATTAAACAAATTACAACTAAAAATACAAAACACACTTTACTTGAAAACTTATTCTGGATATTAGGTATTTTTTTAGGAGTGATCGTAACAATTTTTACTTTTATTTGGGGGATAATCTAATGCTAAAGATAAAATTAATCACAATCGGTGACATTAAAGAAAAATATTTAAGAGAAGCGATAGACGAATACAAGAAACGAATTTCTAGATTTGCCGATTTAACAATAGTTGAATTAAAAGAAAATGTTAGTAAAACTATAAATCCTAACGATATATTATCAGCATTAAAAAAAGATGCCGAACAAATAAAAAAACACATTTCAGGTTACTTTATATGTCTAGATTTAAAGGGAACAAGTTTAACGAGTGAAGAATTGGCAACAAAAATAGATAAACTATCTCTAACAACAAGCGAAATAACTTTTTTAATTGGTTCATCTAACGGAATAAGTGATGAAATAAAGAATCTATCTAAAGAAAAAATATCCTTTTCTAAACTAACCTTTCCTCATCAACTAATGCGAGTAATATTCCTAGAACAACTATATAGGTCGTTTACTATAATAAATCACATTTCATACCACAAATAAGAAAAACACCACGAATTAATAATGTGGTTTTTTTAACAAATTTTTTATGTTCAATTAACAAAATTTTTACATTCAACATAAAAATTACAAGGAGAAAATATGACATATCAAGAATTAATAGATTCGATTTTGCAATTGCAAGAAGAAGGAGTAGAGATATTTAATGTTGGAAAATCTACATTAGGTCAAAACATTTTAGCGACGCATTTAGGCGACTATTCAGGAGTACAAATAATAATTCAAGCAGGAATTCACGCAAGAGAATACATAACAACTTCTTTACTTGTCGAACAAGTTAGATACTTACACAACAACGATTTAGTAAAAAGTGGTGGAATTTATTTCGTATTTTTAACGAATCCGGATGGTGCAAGGATTGTTCTTGATGGAATAGAAAGTGTTGATTGCGATATTACAAAGCAATATTTACGCCTTGCAAACAATGGAAGTGACAACTTTACTCAATACAAAGCAAATATAAACCTAGTTGATTTAAACACAAACTTCAACGCAAATTGGGGTCAAGGTGCATTAAACCAATTTTGCCCTAACACTGAGAACTTTGTTGGCTTTTATCCAGAAAGTGAAAGAGAAGTACAAAATTTAATTAAACTAACCTTGAGAAACAAACCACTTCTTACTATTTCTTATCACAGCAAAGGGAATGTAATCTACTATGGTTTTGAAGGCGAAAGCGACTTTAACCTAAACAGAGATTTACTTATTGGTGAAGCATTAAGTGAAGCGACTGGTTATCCACTTGTATTAACAGAAAATTCCACAGGTGGATATAAAGATTGGTGCATACAAAAATTGACGATCCCGTCATACACTATAGAAGTTGGTGACGAAAATTTACCTCATCCAATAGGTATTGAAGCCTTACCTGAAATCTACGCTAGGAATAAAGACATTCCTTTAATCGCATTAGAAAAAGCAAAAGAATTTGCAAAACAAATTGACTTTAATGAAAATATATTGCAAAATAACATTGAGGAAACAAGTTATGGACGCAATGCAAAAGGCTACAACGCTAGGTTACAAAGCAAATTCAATGGAAGAAATACCAATAGGTGCTGTAATTGTGAAAGACGGCAAGGTTATTTCTTCGGCTTATAACAACCGAGAAAAAACTCAAATTGCAACTCACCACGCAGAAATTTTAGCAATTGAAAAAGCAAACAAAAAACTTAAATCTTGGCGACTTGACGACTGCGATATATATGTCACTTTAGAGCCTTGCCCAATGTGTGCAGGCGCAATTTTAAATGCTAGAATTAAAAATTTATACTACGCTGTAAGCGACGAAAAAAGTGGTGCAATTTCTAGATTTAATATGCTAGACGACACATTAAATCACACCACCAATGTTCAAAAACTTACCGAATATGAAGAAATAAATAAAAATTTAATTCAATCGTTTTTCAAAAGACATAGAACAAGTTCACGCAAGTGAACTTTTTTATAATCTATACTTTAGCGTTGCCTTATCCTTCTTCGAAAAAATATTAAATACAAATAAAGAAAACACATAGGTTAAGACTGCAATAAGACCACCGAGAATAGTATTAAACGGCGAGTTATTTACGGCAAATACACTAATTAACGCAACCAGCATACATATATTACAAAGTAGTAATTTCGATAAAAATGTTGTATTTAATTTTAGATTGTAATGGTTTCTAATTTCTAAATAATTTAAGACTGCAGATACACTATACATTATTAAATTTGCGATTGATAAAGTGTAGATATTTAAAATCAAAGAAGGCAGGAAAAGTAGTTCAAAGATTAATTTACAAATTGCACCTATGCTTAAGTTTTTTATAGTAGATCCCCTCTTATCTACAGCCTGCAAAGAACTACTAAAAATTTGATTTATTGTAGCAAAAACAACAGACAAAGAAGATATTGCAAGAAGTTTTGTGGCTATTTTTAATCCGTCTATTCCACATGAATTTATTTTGTTTGAATATAAGAAGTTAAGTAGTCTATCAGGTACACATAAGAAACATAAAAAACATGGTACAGATAATATTAGAACAACTTTAATTGCAAAGGTAAATTTACTATCTCTATTAAACTGATTTTTTATAGTAGTGACATTAGGAAGAATTACGCTAGCGATTGCGAATGAAAATATAGTAGGAAGGGTAACGAGTGTTGAAACAGCACCTGTTTCTAATCCATACAAAAATACTGACACATCACTAGAAAAATTAAATTTTAACAAATTAACAACTAAAATACTATCAATAAAACTAGACAAAGGTAAAATTAAATTAGTAATAGTTATTGGTACTACATCTCTATAAATTTCAAGATAACTTACCTTAACTTTACCCTTCGTTAATTTTTCTTTTCTAAAATATAATAAGAGAATTAGAAGTGAAATTATTTCACTTAAACTTATTCCTATTACAGCGCCTATTACGCCATAAAGTGCGCCAAATTTAACTAAGAGTAGACTCAGTCCAAGACCTAAAACTAATTTAAAGAACTGTTCGAAAATATTTGACAAGGCAGTCGGTGAAAATCTACTTACACCTTGAAAATATCCTTTAATTAAACTAGAAACAGCAATAACTATTATTGAAGGTGAAAGTATAAAATAGCAGACTCTTAAATTAGCGTTTCCTTGTGATTTCGCAATTAAATCACTAAATAAGAAAAGTATTAAGGAAACAGCAATTGATAACGATAAAACAATAACACTACATTTCTTAAAAACATTTTTTTCGTTCCCTTTATTTCTAGAAACAACTTTAGAAATTCCCATAGGTAGACCAGTAGATACTATTATTACAAACAATGAATAAATAGGTAGTACTAATTGATAAATACCAATTCCACTTCCACCCAAAACCCTTGTTAGCATTATTCTATAGACGGCTGAAAAAACTTTAGCAAGTACTGCTCCAAATGACAATATCAAAGTACTTCTCAATAAACTTTCTTTTTTCATTAATGTTATTATTTGATTAAAACATAAAATTATTTAAATTTATAAATATAAAAACAATATAATATTGCAAAAATCTTAATTTTAATTTATAATTTAAACATGAAGAAGAAGTTTAAATTTAATAAATTCATTTATGCGCTAGCCCCTATGGCAGGCGTTACTGATTTTGCATTTAGAAAAATTTGTGCTGATTTCGGGGCCGACATGGTAGTGACTGAAATGATAAGTGCAAAAGCGCTTGAACACAAGAGTATCCAAACCGACAAAATGTTACGTGAAGAAAGTTCCTCTTTAAAATGTTGCCAATTATTTGGTCACGACGCTGACTGCATAAAAAAAGTTTTAAAATCAAACTCTCTTAACAAATTTGATATTATTGACTTTAATTGTGGTTGCCCTGCACCAAAGATTATTAAAAATCATGATGGTAGTTACATGATGAAAGATATAGAAAATACTAAACTCATTATTGCAAGTCTTGTGTCAAATGCAAACAAACCTATTTCAATTAAATTTAGACTAGGCTACGACGAAATAAACTACCTTGAATTTGCAAAAATGTGTGAAGATTGTGGAGTAAGTTTCTTAACACTACACGCTAGAACAAGAGAACAAGGTTACTCTGGAACTGTTGATAAAGAGGCTTATAAAAATCTAATAAAAGCAGTTAAAATTCCTGTGATTTGGAGTGGTGATATTGCTACAATAGAAGACGTAGAATTTGCTAAATCAATAGGATGCAGTGGTGTTATGATTGGGCGAAATGCTTTAGGAAATCCAGAAATATTTTCTAAACTAAAAGGAATAAATCCACCATATTCAAAAAAAGAAGCTATAAAAAAACATTTAGAATTATTAAAGACTTATTACAGGACTGAAAAAACATTAGTAGCTTATTTTAAAAAACATTTGATGTGGTATGTAAAGGCCTCTAAAAATGCCACAACCATTAAACAAAAAATTTTAGAATTCACTACTCTAAAACAAGTTGAAGATTTAATAAACTCACTTGACGAATAAAAATAAAAATTTTTCTTACACTATTCTTTAGGAGATAAAATGGAATCAAAAGGAATAGTTCGACGTGTCGACGAGTTAGGTCGTATTGTACTGCCTAGAGAGATGCGAAAAAGTTTAAATATTAGAGTTGGAAGTAAACTTGAAATTGGTATTGTTGATATCAATAAAATATTATTAACAAAATACAGCGAAATGAGTTCGCTAAAAGAATATAGTGATTCGGTTGCCAACGCTATTAGTGTAAGCATAGAACATGATGTTCTAATTAGCGACATGGAAAACGTATTAAGTTCAAATAAGAAAAAGTATATAAACAAAATCTTAAGCGAAGAAGTGCAAGAATTAATTTACAATAAGGAAATAGTCATAAAGAAAAAAGATGACGGAAGTGAAATGCTAAATTTCTTCCAAAATCAAGAAAACGAATATTGTTGTCAGTTGATTGTCCCTATTATCAAAGACGGCGATGCAATTGGTTCAATTATTATTCTTGCTTGTGAAAACAAATGTTTTGACGACGGGAGTGTAAGAATTTGCAAAGCGTTCGCAAAATACTTATCAGACCAAATAACCTAAAACAGAATAAAACAAAAAAATATCTATCGATTGATAGATATTTTTTACCTACTTTTACCTTCACCCATAATTTCAACAACCATAGGTAATGGATGAATATCAACAAATGACCTGTTCATTGGTCCTGTAATCAAGAATGCTCGACCACGTGGAGCAGTTACGATTCCTTCTTGCTCACGGGCATTAATACCACCTGCTGATTTATATAATTCTAGGAGATCTGCCATATCATTAGGAGCAAGTTGTAAAATCAAACTATACTGACATGCATTAATAATTGCAGCCGAACGACGTTGAATTTCAGGAGTACCAAGGAAGTCTTTAATATTTTGAGTAATAACAATTTGCATTCCTTGATATTTACGAATACGTTTTGCCATTTCAGCCATAAAGTTCAAGGCAACAGGGCTATCTGGGTCAATAAACATATGAGCTTCGTCGACTGCGATAACAACCTGACGATCGATTTTTTCACCTGTCTTTTTGTAATACTCGTCATTAAATTTCTTATTATTAATAACTTCGTTATTTAAATATTTAAAAACAAGTAACATTTGTGCATTTGCAAGTCTATTATTTTTACTAGCAAACAAAGTTTGGAAGTTAAATGTAATCAAGTTTTCGTTTGTAACAAGCGAAGTAGGTCCGTTCCATAGATCAGAATTACGTCCACCTGTAGCGAACTTTTGAATATAATTCTCTAAAACTAACAAATTCTTTCTATGATATTCATCTTTAGTCGTTTTCAATCTCTTTTTAATCAAAGCATACAAATCATCAAAAATTGGATAATCTTCTGGAGTAAGTTTAGAAATATTAGTCTTTTGATTGATACCCTTTTCATTGTAAAGGTCTACAATAAGAGTATTTAAAGTTTCGAATGCATCACTAGAAATACCTTCCAAAATTGCTCTAAAGAATTGTTCCAAGAATTGAAGGTGAGTAAAGAAGGTTTTATTTCCACCTTTTAGAACTTTATCATCGACTTCGTCATCACCAAGTTCATCTAATCCATCTTCCAAATCTTCTAGGGAAGCCATAATATGGAAAGGATTTAAAATACCTGATTTGTTAGTACCAACATCAATTAATTTTCCACCCAAATTTTTAGTCAATACATCATATTCTTGTTCTGGGTCAAGGATAAACATTTTTGTTCTATCAGCTGCAAGATTCGTAAGAATTGACTTAACTGCATATGATTTACCAGATCCTGATTTACCAACTACCATCATATTTGAGTTAATACGACCTGATCTATTATCACGAGCAAAGAAATCTATAAAAACAGGATAACCTGTAGCCGAAGCAGTATCTCCTATATAAAAACCACTCCTATCTTGAATAATAGTGTCGACCATTGGGAACGATGCTGCAACTGTCGTACTAGGCATTGACCTATAAAATCCTTTCATTTTATCAAGTCTATTTATGCTTGATGAGACAAACGCATCAGCTTGTCTACCAAACAAATCACTATATTTAAAGCCATTTTGTTTCATGACATTTTTAAATTCTTTCTTTTGTTCCTCTTCAACACGTACGTGAATTGTTACATCAAACAATTGTTCATTATTAGTTTTCAAATCTTTAAGTAATGTTTGTAATGTGTCAATATCTGCTTCTTTTTCGATAATTTCACTCGATCTAAACGATTTATCTAGACGAGCCTCTTTTTCCATAACAGCCTTATCAATTTCTTTAATTCCTCTATCCTTGTCAACAGGAAGAAGATTCATACATACTCTTGTTCCAGGCATATTGAAAATTGGATATGACCAACCATTTCCAACTTCCAATGGATAATTTGAAATTAACAGTTGTTTATAAATCTTTTTATCAATTTCTAATTTTCCTGCACCAAATCTGATTTTATCAGGCATAATCCAATTTAAATACTGACTTGGAGCAATACCATTTATTTCACTTTCACTATATATTGACTTGTAGTTGGATTTTAAGAAACTAACCAAATCATTTTCAATTAAAATATCACTAGTAATTGCATATTGTCCAGTTGCTAAATCGTTGACAATACCAATACACGTATCTTCAAGGTTTGTTTTGTCTTGTCCATAAACAACTAAATAAAATCTATCTTGCAAAATTGGCTCAGCCTTGATGGCGTTGTTTAACATTTCAACACGCTCTCTAAATATGAGAGAACGCGACTCCATTTCACTTTCAGTATATTGTCCCATATCATAAAGTTGATTTAATAAATTAAATTTTTTATCATCGTTAACTAAGAAATGGTCAAATCTCATAGGTTTAGTATTCTTAATAATACTAAGCGTTTGGTATTGCGAAACTCTCTTTAACGCCCTACTAAATGTTTCGATAATGGCGTCTTGAGGACCTTCTTGCATTAAATCTAGTGACACCGGTTGAATTTCAATAACCATTCCTGAATATTCACCAAGATTAATATATTTACCTAATTCTATTCCTAAGAATGGAGTGAGCATAGTCATAGGTTTATAACCACGCTTTTTACCATGTTTAATATACTTTTTTGGATATGCCCAAAATCTAATTATCAAGGTCACACTATTCCAAAGTTTTAAATCTTCATCAATAGGTAAATACAACGAAACAGCAATAGCAAGCCAACCAATAAGTGCATACCACCTATAGTCACCACCACCTATCTTAAATAAGTTACTTGCAACAATAACGGCAGCAAAAATGAGGCATATTATAGCAAGGATAATATCACCTAAAGTAATATTTTTAAAGAATTGTGATTTAATCCTAGTCTTACCAGGAATATACCTTAACATTTTCACCCCTTAATTAATTTAAAAATTTCTCTTATCTTTTATATCTTTTTGCATCTTTTCGAAAGAATCAGTTAAATCTTCAATCCTTTTACTGCTATCTTGCAAATCTTTAGTGAATTTTTCAATATTTTTTGACATTTTTTCATAATCTTGTGTTGAAAATTCATCAGCAACTCTAGCAAAGGAATCTTTGAGTGTTTCAAGTGCTTCTTCCAACTGTTGTCTCATTCGACCCTGATCCATATTTTCTAGCTGTTGCATATTATAATCAGAGCGCCCGATACCTGTAAATTTAGTAAAGTCGTGCATAGCTTCGTTGACTCTATTTAACAAAGATTCATCAATATCTCCATTACTTATTCTTCCAATAATTTCGTCAGCTTCTCCATTATGCAGACGTGAACCCACAAGTGACTCCGAAGTTTTTAAGTCTCTAACCAATTTATCTAGAGATTGTTGATTAATAGAAACTTCAGTCACTGCACCATAAGGAGTTGCTGTATTGTTTTGTAAAACGACTGCTTGAGGTATTGCTGCATTTCTAATTCTATCATCTTCTTGTGTTTGATTATGCACTCTACTCATTAAACGTCTATAATCAGTATCTCTTGTATCTCTGGTCATACCTAAGCGATCTTGTAAGAATCGTTGAATTTCGTTTTCATCTAAACCCGCAAATTGCAAATATTCTTCTGCTTCTGCGATTTGTCTCAATTCTGCTTTAGTTCCTTTACGTTCACCAAAGTCTCCTTTAAGCCTTTCGCTTATTTTATGCAAATCTGTTGCTAAACGACTATTATTATTCGATGAATCAGACCAAGTTAACGATTTTTTAGCTTCTTCTTTATTTAAATTAGCAGTACGCTTAATAGCACTTTCTTCGTATAATTTCCTTCTATCTGTTGTGATTTTATCAGCTGTCTCTACTCCTTCACCGAAACCAAGCAAATCATCCTTAAACATAGTAGATGTTGCCTTTGTAAATCTTTCGCCTTTTTTAGCCGTTTTTGCTTGATCTATACCACCTAACACATCTAAACCTGTTGTATTCTTTAATAACTCATTACCGATAGTAGCAAATCCTCTACCAAATCCACCAGTATTAGATTTTTTGTCATACCTAAATGCACGTCCAATGGTAAATGCACTTGTAGTAACTTTTTTACCATGATCTTTGATTGCTTTCTTGGTTGAAGTTCTTAAACTTGCACCTTTTGAGTATGCGTCTTCTGCACCTATTAAACCTGATATTGTACCAATAAGTTCTTTTACAACAAATAGACCTGTAACTAAAATAAATAACTGAACAATGTAAATCGCATCGCCATATAATGGAATCCAAGTCATTTTATTACCCGCTGTTGGAAGTAGACTAATATTCTCAATAAGAGGTATTAAACTAAAGAAAATATTCAGTCCAGCTACAGCGCCATAGGCGCTTATAGTTTCGCCAATAAATTTCTTTTTCCAAGTTCCAACTGCCGAACCATCATCTAATGGATACATTGCACATAAGGCTGGACTAATTACGAAATAAACGAGCAACACGAACATACGTCTAACCATAGCATAAGCAAGAGTTATCATCGCATAACACATGAAACATCCACCGATAATGAGTGTTAAATAATTGATATCCCAAAGTTGATAATAATTTGAAACTGTTAGTCCATAAATACTAAATATCCCTTGGGAATTTGATCCAACATATTTTACCGTGTTTTCTTTTGTCTCTCCTGAGGCATCTTGGTATGTAACAGTATAAGTTCTATTTTTATCCAAATTTAGATTTGTAAAAGCAAAATCAAGTAAGGCTGCATAATAACTTTTTTGATCAGGTGTAATTTCCATACCATATTCAATTGAATTATCACCAGAATATGCTCTTAATAGTTGAATAACATCACTGCTAACTTCTAGTGTGTCATCACATTTCCTAACCCAATTCGCATTATAAGCAGCAGTTATAAATAACTTTCTTGACATAATGTTTGTACCACTACTGCTCGTAGCGCCATCGATTGCGTTAAGTAAAATATTACCAAGCCAAACACCAAGCAAACAGCAAACAGGAATAAATATGAAACTAGCAAGTCCTTTAATTGCGCTAATTACAATGTCTTGCCATTTTTTAGGTTTAGTAGTATAAACATTTTTAATAAATGCCATTACTGTGAAAACAATAATTAAGAACAATGCCAATGTCGCAATTGAAAATAATAAATTTTTAACAACATCAGATTGGAACAAATAGTAAATTATTCCTGTGTCACCAAGTAAACCTGTGTTATCTGCAGTTATTTCATTACCAGGTGCACCATTGTAATAAATTGTTCCTGTTCCAGCAAACGCTTGAAAAATGTTTTGTAAGACATCTAACAAAACAAAAACAACTGCGAATAGCGGATATAGTATTGTACCTAAAATCGATAAAACTAAATCAAGCATATTTTCTCCTTTGAAAAACAAAAAATATATTTATATATATTTAGTATAAACAACTATACAAAATAAATCAATAATTTTACGACAAATTTTTATTTATTTTTTCGTAAAATTTGCCTTTTATTTAATATTT
>JAZRUZ010000047.1:0-7218 GCA_045598895.1 Candidatus Onthoplasma sp.
GTAAAAATATTTAAAAATCTTCCAATTTCGTTATCAGTAATTAGTTTTATGTAATTGTTAAAAACAAGATTAGCTATAATGCTTTCATTTTTAAAAACATCATTATGTTTACGTAAGAAAGAAAGCCACATATTTTTAGCATTATCAAATTTAGTACTATTTGTTTTACAAACGCAGTTGGATTTTGAAACAACTAATGAATAGTTATCTTTTTCATCTTTCATAAAGATAGTGTAAGTATTGTCAAAATTTCTTTGTAAATTTGTAAATCTACAATCAAAGGATTTACAAAATTCATCTAATAATTCAACTCCAAGCCTTTCAATTTTCATGTTTTATCCTCTGTTACATCATCATTATATGATACTTTTTTTATTTTGTCAAGCATAAATTTTATTTATAGTTTTGTTCATAAACTGTTGAAAAAAATTTAATAATGTACTATAATACTCAATATGGAATTATTAGCACCAGCAGGCGATAAACAAAAATTTATAATGGCAATAGAGTATGGAGCAGACGCAGTGTATTTAGCGTCTACTCGTTTTGGTTTGCGTACTTTTGCTGGAAACTTTGATTTAGATGGGTTAGAGTGGGCTGTTAAATACGCACATGATAGACATGTAAAAGTTTACGTAACCGTCAATATAATTCCCCATGAAAGCGATTTAAAGGATTTACCAGAATATATCGAATTTTTAAACAAAATAAAAGTTGACGCTGTAATCTGTGCTGATTTAGGTGTTATTAGTATGGTTAGACGTCTTGCTCCAGATCTTCCTATTCACGTAAGTACACAAGCGAATATAACGAATAGCGAAAGCGCTATGGTGTTTGTTGCCCTTGGTGTAAAACGTTTAATTCTTGCTCGTGAAATGAGTTTAGACGAAATAAAACTTTTAAGAGAGAAAATTCCAGAAGAAATAGAACTTGAAGCCTTTTGTCATGGTGCAATGTGCATAAGTTATAGTGGAAGATGTTTGCTTAGTAACTTCTTTACAGGAAGAGATGCTAATAGAGGTGCTTGCGTACAAGCATGTCGTTGGGAATATGCTATAAGAGAAGTAACTAGAAAAGAGGAGTATCCAATTGAAGAAGATGCACACGGAACTTACATATTAAACAGCAAAGACTTATGTATGATTGACTATCTTGACAAAATACGAGATGCTGGAGTAAATTCTATCAAAATTGAAGGTAGGATGAAGACAGAATATTACGTTGCCAATATCGTCAATGCTTATCGTCATGCGCTAGATTATCTAAATACGCATAGTGAATACAATTTACCACTTGACATAAAAAACGAAGTATATAAATCTAGCCATAGAGATTATTCATGTGGTTTCTTCTTTGGAGAACCTAAAGAGACGTTAGAGACGAGTTTACCTGAGAGTGAATATGAGTTTGTAGCAGTTGTTTTAGAAGACAGCAAAGACGGAAAAACAAAAGTTGAGATGAGAAATAGATTTACAACAGAAACTCTTGAATTGTTATCAAAAGATAACAATAATGCGTTAGTTTACATAGAAAAAATAGAGACGCTAGACAACGAAGAGTTAGATGAATGCAAAATTGCAAAACAAGAAGTGTATATAACGACCAAAGAGAAATTGAAAAAATATGAAATTTTAAGAAGGAAAAAATAGTGAAAAATTATTCAAGTGTTTTAATAATTTACAATCCAAATGCAATGAAAGGTAAAATCGAGGAAAAAATTCCGTATATCAAAGGACGCCTTTCAGTTCGCTTTCCAATCGTTGAGGCGATGACAAGTTCGGATAATGATGGGGCGAATAAAATTGCGTATACTCATGCTAAGAATTATGATATAGTCATTTCTTGTGGTGGAGATGGTACTCTTAATAATGTCGTAAATGGTGTAATTAAAAGTAAGGCAGAGTGTGTAATCGGTTTACTTCCTTTTGGAACTTGTAATGATGTTGCCAGATCCCTTAGAATTCCACTTAATTTAGATAAAGCGATAGACGCAATTTTAAGACTAAATATTGATAATTACGATATTATGTTTGACGGAGAAAAATATATAACTTATTCGATTGCTTCAGGTTATTTAACAGATGTTGGATATTCAACTAAAACAAGTAGCAAGAGAAAATTTGGACGCTTTGCCTATTTCTTCTCAGGACTTAAAAACATGTTTAAATTTAATGCTATGCCTATAACAATCACTTGCGACAATGAAAAAATTTATGATAAATTTGTATATGCTATGATTATTAATGGCGAAAGTGCAGGTGGCTTTAGGCTTAATAAAAAAGATAATATGAATGACGGAAAAGTAAAATTGGTAATGATTAAAAGAAAAAATTTCTTTGCTAGTTTCTTTACTTTCTTGGGTTTGTTTATATTTGGCGTAAAACATATTCGTAAGAGAAAATGTGTTCTTGTTAAAGATGTTAAGAGTGTAGTGATAGAAAATCATTCAAATTCGCCTTTTATTTTTGACGGAGAGAAAACTAAATTTTTGAGAAAAACTATTTTAGTAAATTCAAAACTTAATTTTATTAAAAAATAAAAATGCTAGCATTATTGCTAGTTTTTTTTAATATTCTAAAGTATGAAATTATATGAAGCAAAATTAAATAAACAGGCAAAAATTATTTCACTAGATATTGAGAATTTTAATACAAAATTAAGATTAATGGAACTAGGATTAATAAAAGGACAAACTATAAAAGTTTTCAAAAAAAGTTTATTTAGAAAAACCTTGTTAGTTGTTTTTAATTCAGCATGTTTTACTCTAAACGCAAATTTAGCAAAATGCATTGAGGTAATTTATGACTGATGTTTTGCTAATAGGAAATCCTAACGTTGGAAAATCTACATTATTTAATTCGCTAACAAAATCTAATGCGCATACAGGCAATTTTCATGGTGTTACTATTGACGCTGAGAGTAAAGTTATCTTTATTGAAAAAGAAGAGTACAAAGTAACAGATTTGCCTGGTATGTATTCGTTAAATTCTTTTTCCTTTGAGGAAGAAGTCAGTAAAAACAAAGTTTTTGAACTGAAAGACAAAGCATCAATTTTAGTTATAGTAGACGCATGCTCTTTAAGGAAAAATCTGTATCTCTGTTTGCAACTTCAAGAACTAAATATTCCTTTTAAAATTTTGTTAAATAATTACAAAGAATTTTCTAAAAGAAATAAACTAGATATAGTAAAATTAGAACACTTGCTTGGCGTAGAAATTGAAATCATTAATGCAAAAAAGATAAAAGCAACGAAAGAACTCTTCGAAATTAAAAAATATAAAAGAGAGTTACCTTATTTGGTGGATATCAAGCAAAAATCTAGCGAATCTTTGTTAAAAGACGATGAATTTGTTGGACTAATTAATGATTGGAAAACTGAAGTAGTAGAGAAAGAAGAAAAAATAGAGAAATTAAAAGAAGAAATAGTAATAGCACGCTATAATTATATAGATAAAATCTTAAATGACTCCTTAGAATATGATAAAAATTTCATTTACGGATTATCTAAATGGGACAAGTTTATTACTAATCCTTTTGTATCGCTTATAGGCTTTATACTAATGTTTTTCTTGTCTATTTATTTTGTGTTCTTTATAGTCGGTGCGTTTTTTAACGACAAATTAGTTTTTTGCTTTGAAAATTTTGTGTCTAATCCAATGATGAACACGTTATATTTAATTACCGACAATATTTGGATTATTGAATTTTTTAGGCAAGGCGTATTTGCTTCAATTTCTACAATTCTTGGATTTGTGCCTCAAATTGCTTTACTCTTTATAATGCTTACCATGTTAGAGGATAGTGGACTTATTTCTAGAATGTGTTATTCACTCGACGATATGCTAACATCGGTTGGACTAAACGGAAAGGCTGTTTACATTATTTTAATGGGTTTAGGCTGTAATACAATGTCTAGTTTGATCAGTAGAGATATGAACGAGAAAAATTTAAAGATAAAGACAGCAATTCTTAATCCTTTTGTTTCTTGTTCGGCTAGACTTCCTGTTTTTATTATAATTGCTAGCGCATTTTTTGGACAACTTTCATTTTTAGTTGTAAGTGGCTTATATTTATTAGGTTTAGTTGTATTATTGATAACTGCTTACATTTTAAACAAAACAATTCTTCCTACAAAATCCAACGATATGATGTTAGAATTTCCACCACTTCGTTTTATAGATTTTAAACATTTGCTAATAGAAGGATTAAAGAGTATTCGAGACTTTTTAAAACGAATAACAGGTATAATAATCAGCATGGGCATCATTATTTTTATTCTTAGCCATACAAAATTTAGTTTAATGTACACAGATAATGTAATGGATAGTATTTTGTATTTAATTTCAAGCAAATTGACTTTCCTTTTTGTGCCAATTGGTCTAAATAACGCTGGAATTGTAGCATCTTTAATTGTTGGAATTCTTGCTAAAGAATTGATTGTTTCCACTTTTTCAGTTTGCAACAATGCTATAGGTGAAAAGGAATTAATTGCAAGTTTGACTTTATCCACTAGTTTAATTTGTCTAAATAAAGCAAGTGCAATTTCGTTTTTAATTTTTAGTCTTCTTTATTGTCCATGTATTTCCACTCTTGGTGTGATAAAGAAAGAAACAAGTTCTTTCTATATGTGGCTCACTATAATCGGGGGATTTGTAGTAGCATATTTAATTAGTATGTTTATTTATTTAACATTAACTAAAGGAATTTTTGTGTCTTTAATTGTTGGTTTCATAATTTCTTTAATTTTTGTGTCTTTAATTTACTTAATAAAAAAAGTTAAGCATAACAAATGCTTAACTTGTAATAAATGCAAATTCTAATATGCCCAACCTTTTTCATCTCGTTCTTCTCTGTCTTCAATGCTTGCTAAACTCATAGAGTGACCTAAAATGGTTTGTCTATAGCCAGATGCTTTGTCTAATAAACTTTCAAATTTACTCTTTATTTCCTTGTCCATTTTTGCTTTATCAATAATTTCTTTTAATTCGTTAATTAAAATTGCGATTTTATTAGCATATGTGCTTGCAGAAAAACTAGATTCAGCCTTCATACCAAATTCATAATTTTCGTTTACTTTATCGTTAATTTCTGTATATTTATCGCAAATTTCTATTGCAGAAAGTTTTGCAAAATCAATTTTGACAGGTGGTTGAGTTTTATTAGTTAAATTGTTAATACCTTCCATTTCTAACTCCTTAACATATTAATATTATAACACAATATTTTATTTTGTCAATTTTTCTTGTTGATTTTTCGACAATTTTTTTAGTATTTTGTTTTGTGTTATTTTAATATAAATTTGTGCAAAATCTAATAATTTATTGAAAAAAGAAAAATAATTTGTTATAATAAAACTATGAGAAAGCAAATTGTAGCAATCGTGGGCAAGCCCAATGTAGGTAAATCTACTTTTTTTAATAAGATTGCAGGAAGTAAAATTAGTATAGTCGAAGATGTCCCTGGAGTTACCAGAGATAGAATTTTTGCTAATGCTGAGTGGTGTGGATACGATTTTCAGATTGTTGATACCGGTGGATTAGATTTTAACAAAGATGATGAAATTAATAAACGAATTTTAGAACAGGCAAATCTTGCCATCGATGTTGCTGATGTAATAATTTTTTTTGTAGATGGTAAAGAGGGTATAACTCATGATGACATAGAAGTTGCTAGTTACTTAAGAAAGTCGAAAGCGCCCAAAGTTGTCGCAGTTAATAAACTTGACAATTACGAAGTTGATAAGACGTTTGATTTTTACGAATTAGGATTAGGTGAGCCTATTGGAATTTCTGCTGAACAAGGTAAAGGATTAGGTGACTTATTAGATGAGGTTGTAAAATACTTAAAAAAGAGCGAAAAAGATGAAGATGAAAATACCACTAAGATTGCCTTACTTGGTAGACCAAATGCCGGAAAATCAAGTTTAACGAATAAACTTTTAGGTGAAGATAGAGTGGTGGTTAGTTCAGTTGCTGGAACGACAAGGGACGCTATTGATAGCCCTTTTAAGTGGAACAATAAAGATTATTTGCTTATTGACACGGCAGGACTTAGAAGAAAGTCAAAAATCGAACCAGATAGTATAGAAAGATATAGTGTTATTAGAACTTTGAGTGCGCTGGAAAGATGTGACGTCGCAGTGCTTGTTCTTGACGCTGTTGATGGACTAACTGAGCAAGATGTGAAAATTGCTGGCCTAATACACGAGCAAGGAAAACCAAGCGTTATTGTTATAAATAAGTGGGACTTGATTGAAAAAAGCGCAGAGAAGAGAAAAGAATTTGAAAAAAGCCTTGAAGTTGACCTTGCTTTTATGAAATACTATGTTATAGTTTTTACCTCGGCAGTAACGGGAAAGAATTTAAGTCAAATTATGGAAAAAGTAGACGTGGTGTACAAAAATGCTAGTCAAGAAATCGCAATGGGATTATTTAATAATGTCTTAACAAATGCTATAGCGACAACAGAACCACCTGCAGTACATGGAAGAAAAGTAAAAATCACTTTTGGAAAGCAAATTTCAACTTGTCCACCTACATTTAACATATATTGCAACAATGCTGAACTAATTGATAACTCGTATAATAGATATATTGAGAATTCGCTTCGTCGTGCCTTTGACTTCTCAGGAACGCCAATAAAAGTTGAATTTAAGAACAAAAATGAATAGTAAAAACTATTTTCAAACTTTATTCGTTGCAATAAAAAAGATTTAATAAGACTTACTTTGTAATACTGAAAAAGTTTAAAATTTTTCGAATATCTTTTTGTTTTTAAGGATAAAAAAAATCGCACATTTAGTGCGATTTTTTGTAATCAACTATTAAATTAGTCTTCTATAACTGCTTCCATTGCTTCATCTTTGAGTTTATCAAAGTGGTCGGCTAATGCCATTACGTATTCGTGTCCGTATTTTTCTTTCATCATTTTTCTATAAGATTTGTTGAAATTTATTCCTTCAGTATAATTAACACCAAACATTTCGAAATCGGTGCATTTGAATTCTGGTTGAGGTCCCATTGAATCAGTTATGAAATTCACATAAATATAACCTTTATTTAAACTTGAATAATTTACAATATTTGTTTTACCGTTATAGCCTGCGCCTTTTAACATTGTTGTAAAATCATTATCACTGAGTTCTTTTCTTTCAATAAACATTTTTTTCTCCTAAGTTTCTATAATTTTAGATTAAATTTTAAAATTTGTCAAGATAAA
>JAZRUZ010000048.1:0-14284 GCA_045598895.1 Candidatus Onthoplasma sp.
GTTATAATATTCTTAATATTTATTATTTTTAGTTGTCCACTTTGTGTTTAAAATTTGTGGAAAACTATTATTTTTTGTCTTGACAAAATTATTTATTTTTATATTATTATAAAAAGATGTTTGTTAATTTTTGTATTACTAAGTTTATAAAATAATTTCAAATAAGGTTTAAAAAATTAGTTTAATTACTATATGCAGGTATGGCGAAATTGGCAAACGCGCTAGATTCAGGTTCTAGTGAGAAATCTTGCAGGTTCAAGTCCTGTTACCTGCACCAGACAGTTATATTAAAGGAGACCTATGGCAAAGGTTATTGTTGTTTGTGGTAAAATTTGCTGTGGAAAATCTTACTACTCAAATCAAATTAAAACAAAAGAAAACGCAGTTATTTTATCGTGTGATGAAGTAAGTAATTTTTTGTTTGATAACAATCTAGGCGACAATCATGATGAGATTTTAAAAAGAATAAAACAATATTTATTAAGTAAAGCGCTAGATATATTAAAAACAAATACTAACATTATTTTAGATTGGGGATTTTGGACAAAACAAGAAAGAAATTATATAAAAAATTTTTTCAAAGATAAAAATATTAACTATGAATTACATTATATTAAAATCAACGACGTTGATTGGAAAAAGAACATAAAAGAAAGAAATGAAAAAGTTTTATCAGCAAATTCACAAAACGATTACTATTTAGACGAAGGTTTATTAAATAAACTTTTGTCAATGTGGGAAGAGCCAACCAATGATGAAATAGATGTTTTATATGAAGTAAGAAGATAATTAATTCGAATATTATAACTAATTTACATAAAATAACACAAAGGAGATAGAATGAGTTTTTATGATTGGATAACAGATAGCAATAATCCAAAATTGGATAAATCAGAGTATTTATACAATACTAGACATTTAATTTGTTTAGGGATTGTTTTGTGTCTTTGCGTTGTTTTGAGTTTGCTGTTTTATAAAAGAAGCAGTAAAGTAAAATGGGTACTTTTAAGAATTGGAGGAGGTGTACTGCTATTTTTTGAAATCGCATCAAGGGTTGTTAATTTAATAATAGCCGATAGTTACACCTTTGAAAGTGTTGCCAAAATAATTTTACCTATGCATATTTGTTCGGTTATGGTCTGGATTTTTATTATTGCAGTATTTAGCAAAAATGAAACTCTAATAAACTTTGCGGCAATTGGTGGTCTTCTTGCAACCCTAGCGTTCTTACTTTACCCAGCAGTTGGACTAAATAAGACTTATATGAGTTTTACTTGTATTTATAGTACAGTTAGTCACATGATTGGCTTTGTTATGGCGATTTTACTTATGACTTTAGGCCTAACAAAATTTGACTTTAAGCATATTTGGAAAGTTTATTTATGCTTTGCGATTATGTTCTTATGGGGAATGCTGTTAGATTTTGTGATTTTTAAAGGTTCAGACTATATGTATCTTGTTAACGATCCATTGGAGTTAAATATGGCAGTGCCTTATCAATTAGTTTACGGTTTAATTCTCGTTGTTTATATCGCAATATTTTACTTTGTATCTTTCTTAATTAAAAAATCTAAAAGGAAAAGATAATGACAATTAGTACAATTTTGATAATTGTTTTAGGATTAATATTTTATTTTGCCCTAACATTAGTGTTTTTGTTTTTTAAAGACAAAGTAAAAATAATTTTGTTTAACATTTGGTTTGTATTGTTTTTAGTTGTACTTATTGTTGGAGTTTTTGGAAAGTTAGATATTAATAAAAATTTTACGAACATTACTTTTGATTTTTCTGCATATTGGTTTAATAAAAGTATTAATTTTAGTTTTAAAAACATTACGAAATTTGATTTGTTAATAAATCTATTCATGCTGATACCAGTTGGAGTTTATTTTGACTTTATACTCACAAAACAAAAGTTTTCTAAAAGATTAGTAATTGTTTTATTTATTGGATTAGGTTTTGGCTTAGGTATTGAATTTTGTCAATTTATGTTACCTATTCAAAGAGGTGTACAGTTAAGTGATGCTCTACTTAATGCAGCAAGTGTCATAATCGGTTATTTGATTTTCGAATTGTATAGATTAATTTTTAAAAAGAAATAGACTAGTGTCTATTTTTTTAATAAGTTTTTTCATGTTAGGTTGTTGTTTTTTATGATGTGTAAACGAATTGTTTGAATAGAAATAGTCAACCCTTCCGAATTTTAAGTCTATTTTTGTTTGGATGAGAATTGAAAGTTTATTGAGAAATATAATAACATAAATGCAAAAATCATTTGTGAATTGTGTTTTGTTTGTGTATAATTAGAAAAAGGTAAACCGTGAAAAAGATTAGTGAAAGCAAATATCTAGAACTTTTAGACAAGTATTGGCGTGCTGCCAATTATCTTTCAGTGGCGCAACTCTATTTGTTAGACAATCCTTTACTCAACAGTCACGAATTAAACAAAAACGACATTAAGAAAAAATTGACAGGTCATTGGGGAACTGTGCCTGGTCAAAATTTTGTCTATGCTCATGTGAATAGAATTGTAAAAAAATACAATCAAAAAGCAATATATATTTCAGGACCAGGACATGGTGGAAATTACCTTACAGCTAACGATTATTTAGACGGAACATTAAGTGAATTTTATCCAGAAATTTCTGAGGATGAGGAAGGAATTAAAAAACTTTGTAAACGTTTTTCTTTTCCTTATGGAATAGGTTCACATGCTGTGCCTGAAACCCCGGGTTCTATTCACGAAGGTGGTGAATTAGGTTACTCTTTATCTCACGCATACGGCGCCGTTTTAGATAATCCAGAGTTAATTGCAGTTGCTGTTGTTGGTGACGGAGAAGCCGAAACAGGTCCTCTTTCTACTTCTTGGTTTTGTAATAAATTTATCAATCCCAAAACAGACGGTTTTGTTTTGCCTGTACTTCATTTAAACGGTTATAAAATTTCCAATCCTACAGTTTTATCAAGACTTAGTAGGACTGAACTAACTGAATATTTTTCTTCCCATGGATATAAACCTTATTTTGTGGAAGGAAATGATAGCAAAATTTTACATAAGATTATGGCCAAAGCAATGGATAATTGTATGCGAGATTTCGCGTCTTTACGAAATGGAAAGAAAATCAAATTTCCTATGATTGTGTTACGCACACCAAAAGGTTGGACTTGTCCTAAAATAGTTAAAGAAAAAGAAATTGAAGGTAGTTTCAATGCGCATCAAGTACCTTTTACGATAGAAAATGAAGAGGATATAAAGTTACTTGAAACTTGGCTAAAGTCATACAAACCAGAAGAGTTGTTTAATGAAAATTGTAAGTTAAAACAAGAAATAAAACATATTTTGCCTTTAGGCGATATGCGACTTGGAGCAAGTAAATTTGCAAATGGTGGACTACTTCTAAAAGAATTGAAAACTCCTGATATAAACAAGTATGCTGTAAAATTCACAGGTCACGGAACAACAAAAGCGCAAGATATGATGGTCCTTGGCGAATATATTAGAGACCTTTTTGTTCTCAATAAGAAAAACAAGAACTATAGAATTTTTAGTCCTGATGAAGCGTTGAGTAATAGATTAAATAAAGTTTTTGAAGTGGAAAATAGGGCTTTTGGTGGGGAAATTTTATCTACTGACGAATTTTTATCAAACAGTGGACGTGTTCATGATAGTTATCTATCCGAACATGTGTGTGAAGGTATGCTCGAAGGCTATTTACTTACAGGCAGGCATGGAATGTTTGATAGTTATGAAGCCTTTATTCGTGTAGTTGATAGTATGATCAGTCAACACGCTAAATGGCTTAAATGCACACGAGAAATTCCTTGGAGAGCGCCAATTTCATCACTGAATTTAATTTTAACAAGTAACACTTGGCAACAAGACCACAATGGTTACACTCATCAAGAACCAGGATTTTTAAACCACTTGTTTACTAAAAAACCAGAAATAGTTAGGGCATATTTGCCGGCAGATGCTAACACTTTGCTTTGCAGTTATGACCATGTTGTAAAAACAAAAAATGAAATAAATACAATCATTGCTTCGAAACATCCAAGATACCAATGGTTGAATATGAAAGAAGCGAAAGAGCATTTTAAAAAGGGCGTAAGTATTTGGAAATGGGCTAGTTTAAACGACTATGACAATCCAGATGTTGTAATTGCTTCAGCTGGAGACACTGCTACGATCGAAAGTTTAGCGACCGTTAGTTTAATTAAAAAATTATTGCCAAAATTAAATGTAAAATTTATAAATGTGGTTGATTTAGCAAAACTTTTGCCAAAAGAAAAACATCCACACGGACTAACAGACAAGCAATTCGACGAATTGCTTACCACAAACAAGCCAATTATATTTAACTTCCATGGTTATCCTGAACTTATTGAACAATTCGTTTTCAAAAGAAAGAATAGAAATATAGTTGTTTCAGGCTACACGGAAGAAGGCAATATTACGACTGCTTTCGACCTTTGCATGAGAAATAAGACGGATAGATACAATCAACTTATAAATGTGGTAAATAATATCAAAATTAGTGAAGCAAAACGAAAAGAGATTATAAGTTACGCTAACAAAATGTTAAAAGACAACATAAAGCATGTTAAAGAAACCGGAGTTGACCTTGATGAAATTGCAAATTGGAATTGGAACGATTAAAATGTCATATTTTTTGCAGTGTATCCTTTAATTGACATACGAAAGATGGATGAATTAAGAAAGAGATAGTTTTAAGTTTTCTTCCTTTAGTGTTTAAATATAAAATTTTATTACAATTTAAATTGAATAATAAATATATTTATTACAATGTTGCAAACTTAAAAATTATATGTTACAATATTTTTGAGGTAGAAAGTATGAAAATTGAAACTATATTTCCAGAAGATTGGCAAAAAACAAGAGGAATTTACTCACCAGCAAAAAAAATTGATTTAGGAAATTGTTATCTAATTTTTATTTCAGGACAACAAGTTGAAAAAAATAAAAACAACGAAGCAGTTACTTTAGATGTTGCAGAACAAACAGAATCAATATTTAGACAAATTAATAAAATTTTAGTGAGTGCCGGTGCTTCTATGAATAATGTAGTAAAGACACAAATCTTTTTAACTAACATTGAAGATTTTAAACAAGTTTCTCAGATTAGGGATAATTGGTTTAAAGAAAGCAAACCAGTCAGCACATTAATTGAAGTAAAGGGTATGACAAGAAAAAACGCAAAGGTTGAAATAGAAGTAACAGCCATTCTTCCAAAATCATAAAACTAATAAATGGTATAAATTTAATAACGAGTATATTTGCTTTTTCTTTATAATGCAAACGTGATGAGTCTCAAAAGACACTCAAAAAATGAGTGTCTTTTTATTGTGTGTCATTATTGGGGTACTGTTCATTTTAAAATATGACATTTTTCTTTGACTTATTTAATATAATGTGTTAAATTTAAGTTAAAATTTGGAGAGTTTATGATTGAATTTAGATATGACACACAACTTCTAATTGAAGGAAAAGATTTAGAAGAGGACAAGATTAAAGACTATTTTTTAAACAACTTCAAAGGAGACTGCCTTATCGTCGTTGGTGACGGATTAGGTAGATTTAGCGAAACAGTTAAAATTCATTTTCATACTAATGAACCTTGGGACGTGCTTAAATGGTGCGCCACTCAAGGCGAAATCTGCGACATAGTCGTAGAAGATATGGATCGTCAATCACGAGGATTAAAGGGCTAATCTACGACTATGCAATTTTGTTACGAAGTAAAAATAGATATATATTTAGCACGATATAAATCGTGTTTTTTTATTTTCTAAATTATTGACTTACGAGATAAAATTTGATAATATAAAAATATAGGAAAGGTTTTTAACCTTTAGCAACCCTTTGGTAGAATACTACCCTTCCAGTAAGGAATTTCCTTCAAGCGTATCCTATAGGCGCTTGTTTTTTATTAGACAAGTGAAACAAGAAATTGATTAAAAGGATATTTATCTCTAACGAGATATTTGATACCTTTTAATCGCTTGCTTCTTTGCAAGCATAAATCAATCTATTAAAAGGAGTAATTATGGCAAAACAAACTTTACAACCTAAAAAGAAACAACGTTCTAGAGTTCATGGTTTTAGAGCAAGAATGAGAACATTGTCAGGTAGACGTGTTTTAAAACACAGAAGAAATAAAGGTAAGAAAGAATTAACAAGATAGTATGTTAAAGAGAATAAATAGATTAAAGAAGAAAAAGGAATTCAATTTTATTTACAAAAAGGGCGATGTCTATCACTCTAATAGTTTTGTAATGCATGTAGTACGCGCTTATAAGCCATTTGCTCAAATTGGGATATCGGTTAGCAAGCAAGTAGGCAACTCTGTAGTTAGAAGTAGAGTAAAGCGAATTATTAGTGAGGCATGTAGATTAAATATTGAAAAGTTCGCAATTAAAAACTATGTAATAACTGCAAAAGAAACTATTGTAGATAAAACAAGCACTGAAATTGAAAAAGAGTTAATTAAAGTTTTAAAGAAAAATAATTTACTTCGAGAAACAAATGTTTAAGATTTATTATTATTTAACTTATCCTTTGACTTTGATATGTCTATTGTTACTTTTATTTTACAAAAAAATATTACGCAAAATGATTCATCAATGTTGCAATTTCATGCCAACATGTAGTCAATATGCGTGGGATAGTATTGTCGAATTCGGCTGGCTTTTCGGGGGTATTTTAGCATTTAAAAGATTGTTAAGATGCAATCCTCGTAGAAAAGCAGGGCTTGACTATCCAAAACTAAATTTAAATGGGAATTATAAATGGAAATGTTAGCAAATTCTAGTTTAATTATGGCGTCAGGTGGACTTTGGGCAACTTTAATAGGTCTGTTCGCTGATTGGATTATCAATTACGGCTGGACAATTATTTTATTTACAGTTTGCTTAAAAATTATTTTATCTCCACTTGATATTTTACAAAGGACATCTAGTCAAAAACAAACTCAATTCATGGCTGCAATGCAACCAGAGATGGACAAACTTCAAAAGAAATACGGCGACGATAAAGAAAAATTAAATCAAGAGCAAGCAGCGCTTTACAAAAGAAACAATTTTAATATTGGTGGTATGTGTTTTACAATGCTTATAACTATGGTTATTACTATGGTTGTGTTCTTTACGTTGTATGCAAGTTTAAGAGATATTGGTAACTCTAAATTATATTCAACTTACGAACGACTTGATGATGTTTATGTAAGTGAAGGTATGGATGCTGTAAAAGACGAATATCAGTTAGTTAAAACTGAGACAAGTTGGTTATGGGTTAAAAATGTATGGAAAGCAGATACAAATGCTAGCCAATTCGTAGACAAAGATGCTTACGTTTTATACAAAGCAAAAAAAGAAACAGGTTATAGTGAAATGAGCGAAACTGATCAAAATAATATAAAAGATGAAATCGCCTCTAGATACGATATAATAGTAAGCGAACTTCAAGCAGAAGAAGGCTCATCTAATGGTTATTATGTTTTGATTATATTAGCGGCAGTTATTTCGTTCTTAACACAATTCTTATCAGCAAAATTATTACAACCAAAAGGACAAAAATTAACAGGCGTAAATAAGGTAATGTTTGTGGTGCTTCCACTTTCAATGGTATTGTTTGCGTGGACGTCAAATGTAGTATTTACTCTATATATTATTACGAACTCTGTAATGTCAGCATTGATTTCAACTATTATTTCTTTAATTATGAATAAGAAAAACAAAGGTAAGACTCCTGAACAAGTTCTTATGAGTAACAAAAAGATAGAAGTGGTAGAATATAGTAGAAATTATAAAAAATAAGCAAAGGAGAATTAGTATGCAAATAGAAGCAACAGGAAAAAGTGTAGAACTCGCTATTCAAAATGGCCTCCTAGAGTGTGGTATGAAGCGAGAAGAAGTAGAGATAAAAGTAGTCGAGGAAGGTGGATTATTTAAAAAAGCAAAAGTTATTTTAACTTGGGGCGAAGAGAAAAAAGAAGAACCAACTGAAGAAATTAAAGTTGAAGAAGAAGAGGCCAAGGAAGAAACCACTGAAACAGTAGACGAAGGAAACATTGAAGAAAAAGTAGAAGAAAAAGAAAAACCTAAAAGAATAGTTGACACAAAAAGGCTAGAAGTTAAAGGTAAAGAATTCTTATTAGGATTGGTAAAATTAATTGATGAAAATGCTACAGTTGATGTGACTGCTGGTGAGAACGAAATCAATTTCTCAGTTAATGGAGAAAACTTAGGAAAACTTATCGGCTTCCACGGAGATTGTTTGCAATCTTTACAAGTTTTAATGAGTGGACTAAAAGAAAAAGGCGAAGGAATTGTTAGAATTTTTGTAGACGTTGCTGGATACAAACAAAATAAAAATCAAGGTTTGATTGATTTAGCAAACAAAGTTGCTGAACAAGCAATTAAGATTGAAAGAAATATTCACCTTGATCCAATGAACGCTTATGATAGACGTATTATTCACACGACCCTTCAAGGAAGAGATGATGTGACTACAGAATCAACCGGCGAAGGCGATCG
The DNA here is from genome assembly GCA_045598895.1 of Candidatus Onthoplasma sp. Lineage (GTDB taxonomy): Bacteria > Bacillota > Clostridia > Christensenellales > UBA1242 > Onthoplasma. The sequence goes on from JAZRUZ010000048.1 coordinate 8,554, forward strand.
TCGTCACGTAGTAGTTAAACCTACAAGAAAATAGTAATTAAAAAATAAAAAGGCTAATACCTTTTTATTTTTTTTGTTTGAAACAAAGCTTCATAAATAATATTATTTTACGAAAACGGCAATATATAAATATTAAAATACATTTAATCTAAAGTTCAATAGTTTGATTTAATTTTTGTTTTAAATCGTCCATGGTTATGTCGTATTCAGGGAAAGGTATAGTGTGAGAGTCGGCAAACATATCTCCTTGACTTATTATATTTGCGTACTGCCTTATGCCATCACAAACTTTATCGAATAAGTAATCCTCGAGGTCGGTTATGAAAAAATCTTTATAGTGGTCAAGTTTCCAGCGTCGATTAATTAATATGCCTAGTAACATATTTTCTGTTAATGTCTCTTCTATTTTAGTTCTTTCAACTTTGTTATCTTTTCTTATAAATTCAAAGATTTGTTTTAAATTAGTTTCCATATTTGGCCTCATTTTTATTTTAGCATAAAACTGTAAATGTTGCTATATTAAAAATTTAGGGCAAAAATAAAATTAACTTATCGCAAATAATATATACAGGTATTTTAATTTTCATACAAACTAAAGATTGACAAAGGTGGTACAAATTGATATACTAGCAAGTATTGAGGTAAAAAATGGAAAATAACGAAAGCATGCCCGAATTTGACGTTAAATTAGATAAAGTTAAAAGAATTGAAGAAACAGGCGAAAAGGCATACAAAGCAAAATTTAACAAAACTCATGAAATTCATGATTTAGAAAATTTCGAATTAGGAACAAAGGTTAGTGTTGCTGGACGTATGATTTTTAAACGTACTTTTGGTAAACTTATTTTTGCTAGGTTGTATGCTATTGGTGACAATTTTAATTATGATCCGACTAAAGAAATTAGAACAAGTGTACAAATTAGTTTAAATTTCAATATTGTCGGTGAAGAACTACTCAATAAGTTTAAAGAATTTTGTGATGTTGGCGACTTTATTGGTGTTAATGGAGAACTTATTAGAACACAAACAGGCGAACTTACTGTTCAAGTTGAAACTTTTGAATTATTAAGTAAAGCCCTTCGTGGACTTCCTGAAAAGTTCCACGGACTAGTTGATACCGAAACAAAATATCGTCAAAGATATCTTGACATTATTTCAAACGAAACAAGTAGAAAAGTATTTATGACTAGATCACGTGCAGTTTCCTTTATTCGTAGATATTTAGAAGACAACGGATTTATCGAAGTTGAAACTCCAGTATTGCAAGTTGCAGTTAGTGGCGCTAGTGCAAAACCTTTCTTCACTCATCACAACGCACTTGACCTTGATTGTAATTTAAGAATTGCGTTTGAAACATGGCTTAAGATGGTTAATGCGGCAGGTTTTGATAAAGTTTTTGAATTAGGTAAAGATTTTAGAAATGAAGGTATGGATCCTACTCACTTACAAGAATTTACACAAGTTGAATGGTATGCTTCATACTGGGATTTTGAGGATAATATAAAATTCTTTAAGAAGTTTATTAAAGACTTAATGATATATAGTATTGGTACTACAAAAATCACAGTAGCCGGAAACGAGATTGATTTCGGCGATGATAATTGGGAAAGAATAGACTATGTTGCCAGAATGAAAGAACTTTTAGGTTTTGATTTCTTAAGTATTGATGATCCTAATACTTTAATTGATAAAATAGTTGAAAACAAAGTTATGTCTAGGGACGAACTCGATGGTTACAAATCTAATCGTGCCATTATTGACTACGTTTATAAAAAACTGATTAGAAGTAAAATCGTAGGACCTACAATTCTATATAATTATCCTGCTTTCTTAAAAACGCTAGCAAGACGTAATGACAACGATGATAGAATTACTGACGTTTTCCAAGTTGTCGTTAATGGCGCTGAAATTTTAAACGCGTATAGCGAACTTGTTAATCCTATTCAACAAAGAGAGTCGCTAGTTGCTCAATTGAAAGACAAAGCGAAAGGTGATGACGAAACTATGGACGTAGATGAAGATTTCCTTCTTGCTATGGAACACGGCATGCCTCCAATGTCAGGTTTAGGTTTTGGAATAGATAGATTTATCATGATGATTTATGATTTACCAAATATCCGTGATGGAATATTGTTCCCTATTACGAAACCACAAGATAATAAAAACTAAAACAAGTTTTTAAACAAAGAAGATGTCAAATTATATTGACATTTTTTTTAAATTATTTATACTCTTTCATAAAAGAGGAATATATGAAAGTTACAGTTTTAGGAACAGGCAGATGGGCTTCGAATATTGTTGGCTTATTACTTAAAAATAATCATCAAGTAATGTCATGGGAAAGAGTATTTAATGATAATCCAGAAAGTGATTTTTTCAAATTCGGGAAAAACACTTACATAGACTTATCTAAAGCAAAAAACGAAGGAAAACTTAAATTTACCCACGATTTAAAAGAGGCTCTTGGTTATAGTGATATTGTTATTATATCTATTTTAAGTCAAGCAGTGGATGAATTAATGCAATCAATTAAGCAAATTGATGGATATAAAAATAAAGTTTACACTTTGGCAATGAAAGGTTTAGAGTCAACTACAGGTAGAACTTTAAGCGAAATACTTATGGATAACGGTATCGGTAAGAAGAATATTGTAGCACTTGCAGGACCTGGCCACGTTCAAAGTATTGCTGCCGGAATGATTACACACATGGTAGTCGCAGGTTATGATACTAACAATGCAGAAAAAATTCAAAAACTTTTAAGTAATAAAAATTTTAAACTTTTTATTAGTCCAGATGTAAAAGGTGTTGAAATTTGTGCTGCTGCTAAAAATGTTTATGGTAGTCTTGCAGGAATTTGTGTTGGAACAGGAAATGACACTTTAAGAGGTTCTTTGATGTGTGCTAGTCTTGCTGAAATGGAACAATATCTTACAGCAATGGAATGTACTTCAAAAACTGCTAGACGTTTGGCGCTTTTAGGTGACTATGATGCAACTTTATATGATAAGAATAGCCACAACTTAAATTATGGTATAGAGGTCGCTAAACAAAACACAATAAATCCAAAACTTCCTTTTGTTTCAGTAGAAGGTAGATATGCAGTAAATGGACTTATAAAGAGAATGACTATTCACAATAATCAAGTTAGCGATAAAATGCAGTTAAAAGCGCCCTTACTTGAAACATTTGCTGATATAGTTGAAGAAAAAATTGCTCCTAAAAAAGCAATATCTGCCATGAATGAGGCAATTGAAGAAATTTATAGTTTAGATGAATAAATTTAACGATTTATAAAATTTTGTTGGAGCAAAAGAAAATGACTAACACATTATTAAAAAAAATTAAAATTTATATTTTCATATTTTTCATTTTTTGCGTTGGCTTTTTGAATTTGGTAGGTTGTAAAGACATTGAAGAACCTTTAGAGGTAAAAAATGCTGTAATATCCACAGCTCTTAATGATATTCAATCATCATTAGAAAATAACAACTCTAAGTCTATGATGTTATCACACTATAATCCAAAACCTGCAATAAATGCAGAATACGAACAGGTTGATGACAATTTTAATAATAAAGACTTGGCTTATAATATGATAACTGTATTAAATCGTATTATTGATAGTGGTAAAATAGAATTGTATGGTATAGAAAGTCAAGTTGTGTCTTGTAATATTTTGGAAGATGACGACACTACTATGAAATTTAGAATAATTGTTGATGAAACCATTAATTTATTTGTTTTTGAAGTGGCTAGTGTAGGCAAAGTAGGTTATAATGCTTATATTTGTTTAGACTCAGTTTATGATTTTAAAACAAATTCATTAATTTCTTATTCTATAGTAATAGACGGCGACAATACTCCAAATATGCAAGAATATATAAAATATGAAAATAGTAAATTGTATAAGTTAAAAGATATTTCAAGCGTTAGCAACTCAATTTCAAGTAAATATGAATATTTTAACAATCTTGCTGTAACTGATTCCGGCTATGAATTTATTCAAGAATATGGAGAATAGATATAAAAGTTGTAGAAAAAAGCATTGAATTTTCAATGCTTTTTTAATTTTAATATATAGCAATTTATTTTTATTTTTTATCTTTTAATAATAATTCGTTCGCCACCTTGCATGATTGAAGGTAAATTTGGATTAAGGTTTGTTAAATCATCTGGTAGAATTTTAATTCGTTTAGATAAATCCCACAAGGTTTCTTCTGGCTTTGCAATGAAGATTTGGTAATCATAATTTGAGAAATCAAAACCTTTGCCAATTTTGATATTATCTAATATTTCTTGTTCTTGTTTGTTGTAAATTGAAACATTAAATCTTAACGAATAATCTAACTCAATAATTGTTCCTCTTTTTACTCTAATTTTGTAATCGCATACATTAGGAGTTACTGAAATAAGAGGATTTTCAGTAGCGTCAATATTTAAATTAACAACAAAAGGAATTTCAGCGAGTTTACTTCTACATTTTTTATTTTCGTCGATATAAATAATGTTAGAACTTACTACACCTTCAATAGTAAATGTATCATTTTTAAAGTATGTATTAGTTACTTCGGTGTTTATACAACTATTAGAGATAATTTTATCTATCGCAGGTTCGTCTTCATTTAAAGTTGTTTCGTTAGAAACATTTTCATCAAAGAAGCATAAATTTGAATTTGTTAATGTTTCTCTTTTTATAAAACTTGTTTCTATTTCATTTTGTGTCGAGAATAAGTCAACAATCGTATCAATAGATGATTCTCTTGATTCAATACCTTTTACTAAAATTTTATTTGTAATAGTGATAATGTTATTTTCATCATCATTTTCTTTTGAAATATTATCATTAGTGTCGTCTAAAGATAAGACTATGTCAAGTATAGATGATTTTGTGATATTAGGATTTGTAATATCTGTCTTAAATCTTTCAGTGTCACTTAATTCTTCTATCATTAATTCACCATCTTTATCCGTTTCATATATAACACTGGTAGATATATTCCCTTCAATTGTAAAATATCCGTCATTTGTTTCTATCGAATTTAAATTTACCATTGAGTTGCTGGTTAAAATCTTTGATACATTATTGCTTGTTTCTAAATTTATTGAATGATTAAAGTCAGTATCAATCACATTGGACAAAGTTACAACCTTCAAGTCTGTTTTCTTGCATACCATATTTTCAAGATTGATAGAAGTATTCTTCATACTTAGATTTAAATAAATCGATGGAGTTAAAGTTACATCACAATTGATTTTAAGAAGGGTGTCTTTGTTTAAAACATTTGATACGACATTTTTATTTTTAATGAGGGCACATGAATCAGTTGAAATTGACGGATCTACAAAACTTCCAGTAATATTTTGAGAATCGGTCACTATGTTTGTCATGTTATCAGTGTCTAAATATAGAACTCTAACATTTAATTTGCCTGTATATAATGCTTTTCCTGACGCACACTCTATTTTTTCGTCACATATACAACATTTAACTTCTAACACGTCTTTAATAGTAACGTTTGAATCAATTGGTATATTTATTACTTGATTAAGATTTACCTTTTCTAAATTTTTTGTATATAAAATTTTTACATTGTCAAAATTGTCTTCCATGAGACCTCCTGTCCTTATTTAATGTATAAATCGTCAAATTAAAATATGACTAATCAACATTTCTTTTTTTATAATTACAAATTTTTACTTATTTCATTTCACGTCAACAAATACAAAC
>JAZRUZ010000049.1:0-51610 GCA_045598895.1 Candidatus Onthoplasma sp.
TTTTTTGTTTGCATATAAATAATAATAAAAATATTAAACAAAATAATAAAAACTAAACAAAAGTATTTGCATTTTTTGTCGAAAAATGATAAATTTTAGTTAGGAATAGTATATGTTTAATACGAGTCACATTGTTTATATTACAGTTTCAACTATACTTACCGTAATAGGATTAATCCTTGCTAAGTTATTTGTAAAAACTGATAAGGCTAAATCTAGGATTATTAGAATTGCAGGCTGGTTATCTGTTATAACACACTTTAGTGTTCTGTGGGTAGATTTCTTCACAACGGGTACTGCCACGGCCGATTCTAGCATTTTGCTTTTGATTTATCCATGCAATATACTTATGTGGTTAGTCCTTATATGTGGATATCTTCCAAAAGACAACAAAGTCTCAAAAGTAATCTTTGAATTTGTGTTCTTTGCAAGTATAGTATGTGGAATTATTGGTATAGTCTTTAATCAAAATTATGACGCTAATCCAACGTTAACGAATTGGTATTCATTAAAAGGTCTACTAAGTCATTCCTTCTTCTTATTTGGTGCTTTATATCTCTACGTCGCAGGGTATGTAAAAATTAGAGTTAAATGTTGTATATCGGTAATTTTTGGTTTAATTTTCTTCTTAATAGACGGTTTTATTCACAATTGGTTATATTCAATTTTCAACTTAGGAGAACCAAACAACATGTATTTACAACACCCACCATTTGAGAATCTACCTTGGCTAAATACTTGGGTTATGGGGTTAGCGGCTATTCTATTAGTGTTTATAGTGACAGAAATATATGAATTAATAACTTTGAAAAAAGAAGAACGAACATTATATAGGTTGTTTAAAGGAGGTAAGTAATGTTTGAAAATAATTTTAATATCACAAATCAATTAAAAAATTTCTTTGGTTGGGAACTTGGAAAGGTTGAAATAACTCTTTTCTCTGGTTGGCACATTGGTTATGTATTAATCATTGCTGCATTAATTGTTGCTGGCGCTTTGCTTTTAAGAAAAAGATCACAAAAAACTAAAAAAATCACATTGAATGTCATTGCTATAACAACACTTTGTTTATACATATTCGACTTCTTCATTCAACCATTTATGAGAAGCGACTTCACTTTAAATATTGATAAGTTACCTTTCCATATTTGTACAGTTATGAGTATTGTGGCAGTATTCGCTCAATATTCAAAACGTAATTGGTTTAGAGAGACATCTGCAATTTTAGCCATTACAGGTTCTTTAATGTACTTGGTTTATCCTGGTTCTGCTCTTGGTGGCGTTTCACCTTGGTGTTATCAAGTAATTCAAACTTTCGTTTATCATGGAATGCTTCTCGCTTGGGGTGTACTATCACTCACAACAGGAGAAATCAAACTCAATATGAAACATATATGGTATCCTTTGTTGGGATTCGTTGCTATTTGCTTATGGGCCATGCTCGGAAACATCTGCTTTAATGGTGGCGGTCATTGGGATTGGTTCTTTATTACAGGTTCAACATTCCCATTCGTTCCAGCAAACTTAATGCCATTAGCTTCAATATTTGCTTGTTATGGAGTTGCTTGTTTAGAATATTTAATTTACTTCTTGGCAACTTTTAAAAGAAAGAAAAATAACTAGAAACGAAATTTAATTATTAAAAAAACAAGGAATTTATCCTTGTTTTTTTAATAAGATATACAAAAAATTTATAAAATAAGATAGTCTTTCAAAAACTTTTCAACTCTAGTTATTGCGTCATTTAATTTATCCTTTTCGTTCATTTCTACAAACAATCTAATAATAGGTTCGGTTCCAGAGAACCTTATACATAGCCATTCATTATCTGCAAAAAATAATTTAAAATTACAATCTTTATCGTAAAATTGAATTTTATAATCAGAAAAAATAGAATCCAATTTTTCTTTTATTAAATTTTTAATTAAATTTTTTTCTTCCAACTTAAAATGATAAGTTTTTTCTATGTTAATGTAGTTGTAGTTACCTGCAAATTGTCTTACTTCTTTTACTATTTCACTAAATGGTTTACCCATATCTGAAACCATTCTAATTATTAGTCCAATGGAAATCATACTATCTTTGCCTAATATATGGTTATCCACAGCTAATCCACCACTATTTTCTCCACCAATAACTGCTTTAGTCTCTAATAGTTTAGAAGAAATATTTTTAAATCCAACATCCACACTATAACAATCATAACCTAATTTTTTAGTTACCACATCTAATAAATTACTTGTACAACAATTTTTTATTGAAGGACCTGATTTATTGCAATATTTTATTAGATAATAGTAACACACAGCCAAGATTACATTGTTGTCTATATAATTGCCTTGATTGTCAATAACTGCCAACCTATCGCCATCTGAATCTAAAGCGAATCCTAAATCAGCATTTAATTTTAAAACTCTAGATTTTAATTTAGACAATTTTTTCTCAGAAGGCTCTGGCGCAACAAAGTTGAAAAAGGCATTGTGCTTAGAGTTAATTATTTCATATTTTTTTATATCCATTTTTTTTGATAAATATTTCAATTCTCGAACACTAGAGCCAAACATTGCATCGTACACTATAGTTAATCCCGATCCTCTACCTAATAAAGATTGATTATTAACCAAAAAATCAATGAATTTTCTATCGTAATTAACAATTTGAATTAAATTTCCAACCTCAGTATCAAAGTCTACTCGTTTTATTTTATCGGTATTTGCCATTTCTTGTTCGATTAAATTAGTATCATCAATAGATGCATCTTTACCTTTATAAAATACCTTTATGCCGTTATAATTATAAGGATTATGGCTGGCAGTGATCATTATACCATAGTCATTGTTCTCAACAACAGAAGCATACATAGCCACAGGTGTCGTAACTGACAATTTATTAAATTTTACACTAATATTATTACCAGCAAAAACTTCTGCACACCATTTTGCAAAATAGTCAGACCCAAACCTGTTATCAAATCCAATAACAACTTCTCGTTTTAAATTATTTTTGATTATAATATTACTAATAGACTGACAAATAAGTTCAACATTATACTTATTATATTCTTCGCCTATAATAGCTCGAAACCCACCTGTTCCGAATTTTACATTGTGTTTCATACTAAAATATTACATTTTTTAACATTTTTTGTCAAATAATAACAAATCATTTAAAAGATATTCTTCTTCAATTTATAATGAATTATACTTACCTGAATTGAGTTATTAATAAAAAAGATTATACATTAAAGTATAATCTCCATTTTTAGAGAATAGACAAGTTAAAATTTATTTTATTTAGCTTCTATCTCATCTTCTGCTGACTGGTGTTCTACTAAATTTTCACCAACTACCCATGTTGCAATCATGTATCCTGTAGCCATAAGTGACACGATAGAGATTGAAATGAATAAGTTGAAGAAATCAGCACTAATTCCTGTTGCCCCTGTGTTAATGAAGTATAAAATGCAAGCCATTGCGACAGCCAACAAACTTAAGATATAGACAATCCAACCTGAAGTAAGTTTTCCTTCGCCTGCGCTAGTGCAAATTATATCGAAAATTACTACACCAACTACCAAAGCACTCCAAATCCAATAAACTACTTTAGCCCACATTACAACATCTCTAACGATTAAGCAGTAGACAAAGAAAGCAGTCATTGCGATAGCAAGTGCGGCAAGTGTGTAATAAACCACAATCGACAAAAGTTTTTTGCTATTTACGCTCATCATAGCCTCCTAACATTATTATTTTCAAAAAGCCAAATTTTATACTATATGAAAATCTTTAGAATCGGTATAACTAATTCATATAACAAAATTTAAAATTATATGCTATATTTATTACCAAGGAGACATTATGACATTTAAAGAATTAAAAAATTTATATCAGGATTACATACAAACTCAAAACAATTTAAACAACTTAAATTCAAATATAGATTGGACTCTTAAAGAGATAAAAAACAAAAGAGAAGAGTTTGTAAAAAAATTAAATGAAATTAGAACAAAATTTACGGAACGCAAATCGATTTTTGAGTTTAAATTAAAAGATTTCGCACATATTTTACAAATAAACTCTAAAGAAGCAGGGGTTGAAATCAAAATTACACCTGAACGAAAAACAATAACTTATGAAGATAATGATTTTTATGCAACAAGCGATATAACAGAAGATTATTTAATCTGGAGATTTAGATTTCCAAAAGACAACAGAGCTAAAGATTGTGAATTTTTTCAATGCAGAGCAAATATAGATTATTTATTAGGCCATATCGATTGCGATTTTTCTAATTTATTATTTGAAAAAGTACCTTACAAAGAAATAATTGTTAAAACTATATTTGATTTAGTAGAAAAAAGTTTTAAAGATTTAGCCCTTGAAAAACAAAACAAAATCAAAAAATCTAACAATTTACTAACCGAGAGATACAAGCAACTTAGTGACGAAGCATATATTAAAAAAGAATTAAATAGATTAGAAAACGAAATCGACAAAAATAATACTGAAATTGAAAACTTAAATAACGTAAACAATATTGAAATTTAAAAAATGGCACAAGGGCAACAAACTTTATAACTAGTAAAAAACAAAAGAGGTGATATTTTTAAGTCACCACTCTTTTTATTGATTTAAAAATATATTGAATGTAACATTCTCACAATTTCATTAATTTTTATTAACATATTGAAATAATTTAACAAACATGATATAATTAAACACGAAAGATGTTAAGGAGTTTTCTATGTTTCAAAAAAATGTTAATGAAGAAATCAAAAATCTATTAATTCATTTTTTGGACGAACACATTTTCCCAAAAATTTTGGATACAGACAATTTTCTTGGAGCTGTAACGTATGGTTCTTCTGTTACAGGATTTTCTTCAAAAAATTCAGATATTGATTTACTTATATTATTAAGAGAGGCTGATTGTACTGTTAGGGGAGTAAAAATATATGAGGGACATAAAGTGGAATATTTTATTAAACCTATTGAAAAATTTCTTTCAGAAACAATAAAATATACCAATTCAAATTGCCCAACACAAGTTGCATTAGAACAAAATGGATACATTTTATATGATGAATATGGATTGATAGAAAACATATTAAAAACAAGCAGTGATTATTATAAAAAAAACAGACAAAAACCAAACAAAAATTATGATTTAACATTTGTCCAAATAGAAAATAGAATTGCGAGTTTACGTAATATTTTTGAAAGAAATGGTGCTGAATTTTACATGGTTTATTACAATATATTAGAGATGATTAGACAGTGGCACTCACAAACACATGATGAGGCTGATGTTCCATTTGCAAAAGCATATAGAGTTTACACTGACAAAAGTTATTATGATAAATATGTATCAAATGAAGCCGGAAATTCGTTACCAGATAAGAAATTTATTGATTTATATACTAAATGTGTAGAACAAAAAACAGATAAAACAAAAATGTTATCGAATTTACAATTGTTATATGACTATGAAAAGAGTTTTATAAGTATCAATCCTAATGATTATGAATTAGAATTAAAATAAAAAATAACTTTTATTTAATTATAATGAAAAAAATCCTAAAACTATTGCTATTTTACAGATTGTATGGTATAATTTTAATGTTGCTTATTAGCAACAAAATATATTTAAGGAGAATTATTATGACAATTCAAGAATTATATGATGTTTTAGGACAATTTATTAAAAATCACCCAGAATATAAAGACAAAAAAATAATGCTAGAAGATTTGAAAGGTAAGAAGGGTAAGCTTAAAGTAGAAAATGATATTATAAAACAAATAAAGAAAATTAATGAGATAAATTGTGCAGTCATTCATGATGATGAACCTTGGAATGATGTCTTGGACTGATGATAGTATATAGAAAAAAAGGAATATCTATTGGATATTCCTTTTTTGTTGGTTTCTAAATTTATAATTTAATAACACTTTTTGTATTCGATTTTTTAAGCTTATGCTTTTTTACGCCTAATTTTAATTTTTTTATCTTCTTTCTCTAAAATTTTTTCTTTAGATAGAATTGCTTTCATGAGTTCGCAAGTTGGAATTATGAGAACGGAAGCAATGATTATCATTATCCATTGAGAAAAATTCAAGAACTCTAAATCAAACAATGTATACATAAAAGGCAGGATTGCCACTGATAAATTTAAAATAAGCGTAATGATGAAACATAATATAAATGTTTTGTTTTTATAAAGCGACTTATCAAAAATCGTATTATGAGACTTACAATTTATGCTGTGAAGTAATTGCATAAAGATTATTGTGAAGAAGACCATTGTGCTAGCAACTTCTGGAGTATAGCAGAAAATGCCTATCATAAACATCGCGATAACTATAACAGTTTGAAGTATTGCTTCGTAAATTATACTAATACCTGTGCGCCCTGCGAAAAGTCCTGCTTTACTATTTCTTGGAGGCTCTTTCATAAATTCCGGCTCAACTTTTTCGACTCCTAAAGCAAAGGCAGGCAAACTATCAGTAACTAAATTAATAAACAACATTTGTACAGGTGTTAAAAATATAAACTTAGGAAACAAAAGTAACGAAATAAGCATACCGAATACTTCCACACAGTTAGTCGAAATCAAGAATTCTAACGCTTTTTGAATATTATGGTAAACTTTTCTACCTTCTTCAACAGCCACCACAATTGATGAAAAGTTGTCATCAGTTATTACCATATCAGCAACATTTCTAACAACATCTGTTCCAGATTTACCCATACCGACGCCAATGTCAGCAATCTTTAGACTTGGTGCATCATTTATTCCGTCGCCTGTCATGGCAACAATTTTGTTTAGTCCTTTGTAAGAATTCACAATTCTAACCTTATGTTCTGGGCTAACTCGTGCAAACACAGTAAATTTTGGACATAGTCTAATTAGTTCCTTATCACTTAATTTATCAATTTCGTCGCCTGACATAACCTCGTCAATAGATTTTGCAATTCCTAATTCTTTTGCGATTGCAAAGGCAGTATTTTTGTTGTCACCGGTAATCATAACCGGTTTAAGTCCGGCAGAAAAACACTTTTGTATGCTTTCTTTTATTTCTGGTCTTGGTCTATCCATCATACCTACTAAACCTAAAAACACTAAATCACTTTCAACCTCATCGTTTGAATTGAAGTCGTCTAGTTTTTTATAAGCAAAGGCAATGACTCTTAATGCCTTGTCGGCCATTTCCTTAGATGCTGAAACTATTTTATTTTTGATATTTTCATCTAAAAGCACATTTTCGCCATCTATTTCAATGTATTTACACCTGTCAAGCACTCGCTCTAATGCGCCTTTTGTGTAACTTTTAATTCCGTCGTCATTGATAAGCACACTCATCATCTTCCTAGTAGAATTGAATGGAATTTCATGGATCTTTTCAAAACTTTTTTCTAAATTGTAATTTAATGTAAAATCAAAAATTGCCTTTTCGGTTGGTTCTCCTGTCGTTAACCCATTTTCCCGTTTTGCATTTGTACATAATTTCATACACTTAATAAATTCGTCACTTAATTTTGCGTTTGTTTTTAGATTTGAGAAACTCTCCACAACTTCCATTTTATTTTGAGTAAGTGTTCCTGTTTTATCTGTACAAATAATCTCACAACTGCCTAAAGTTTCCACTGCATGAAGGTGTTTAATTATACATCTTCTCTTCGCAAGTTGCTGAACACCTAGCGCCATAATGATAGTTATTACAGCCGGCAAACTTTCCGGAATTGCTGCGACTGCAAGACTTACTGATACCATAATTGTATCCATAAGATTATGCCCTTGAATTAACTCAATTACAAAAATTATTAAACACACTGCAAGTACAGTATAAGTTATAACTTTACCTATTTTGTCTATAGATTTTTGAAGGGGAGTAACTTCTTTTTTCGCATTAAAGATAACATTCGCAATTTTGCCTATTTCAGTATTTTGTCCGGTAGCGACCACCACTCCCTTTGCCTTACCAGAAGTCACCATACTACCTGAATAGCACATGTTTTTTCTGTCGGCTAAAAGTGTAGTTTTCTTTAACACCAAATCAGCATTCTTTTCTTGTGGAACACTTTCGCCTGTAAGACTACTCTCATCGCACGAAAAGTTGTTAGTTTCAATAAGTCTAATGTCTGCTGTCACTACATTACCTGCAACGAGTTCTATAATATCACCCACGACAAGTTCCGTGCTGTCGATATTGAAAGTAACTCCATTTCGAATAGTCTTTACTGAAATCTTATTATATTTTTGTAAGTCATTTAAGCACGCCTGCGCCTTGTTTTCCTGATAAACACCTATAATCGCGTTCATTATGACTATGAAAAGTATTACAAACCCTTCATATAAGTCTTCATACTGTTTTTTTATAATTGCAACACTAATTGAAACAATCGCAGCAAAAAGTAGAATGCCTACCATTATATTTAAAAATTGTTTAAAGAAACAAACTATTAGCGACTCTTTCTTTGCCTTTTTTAATTCATTTTTTCCATTTTGTTTTAATCTTTTATCTGCTTCTTTTGTTCCTAAACCAAGTCTAGTTGTGTTTAATTCTGTTAAAACTTCATCTATTTTTTTACTATACATACAATAATGTATTTATATCTTTTTTACTATAGAACAAATGTACATTTATCGACAAAACTATTTGATAAGCTGACTAATAAAGTCACAAATGTGTTGAAATTCTTAAAATATATGTTATAATATATAGGCTATGAATAAAAAATTAGAAAGCCTTTTAATTAGATTAAAAGACTTAAATCAAGATAAATTAAATGATTTTTTAACAATTTTAGACGACATGGAATTAGGTGATGAAAACAAAATTTCAGGACTTCTTGACATTGGAATTGTTAATAAAATTTTTTCATTCGATGACGTTAAAGATAATTATGATGAAAAAATAATTAAAGATTTAGAAATCCTAATGAAAATAGATGCTATCAACTATGCTAAACAAGAAAGTGAAGCAGAGAACTTAAGAAAAATGTTCTTTACTACCACTAAAGATATTAGAATTATAATGACGAAAATTGCTATAGTTGTAGTTAATCTAAGATTTGATACATACGATGACGAAAAAGCAATTCTTGTCGCTAATACTATTTTCTATCTTTTTGCTCCCCTTTCAGCACGTCTTGGACTTTCAAAATATAAGACTGAACTAGAAAACAGTGCTTTTAAGTTGAGCAATCCAAAACTATATGATGAAATTCAACAAGAAGTAGATAACAGGTTCCATAAACGTCAACCTATAGTAGATAGATTAACTATAATGGTGGAAAATTGTTTAAAAGAATTGAACATCATAGGAAGAGTTTACGGACGAAAAAAGCACATTTACAGCATTTACAAAAAAATGAAAGACCACACTTTAGATAATATGTATGACTTAATTGCTGTCCGTGCTATAGTTCCTAATGTAAATGATTGTTATGCCCTCCTTGGTAGGTTACACTCTATAATTGAACCATATAAAAACAGATTTAAAGATTACATTGCAACTCCAAAACCAAACGGCTATCAGTCACTTCATACCACATTAAAATTCGAAGGTTTCCCTGTAGAAGTGCAAATAAGAACTGAAGAAATGCATAGATACGCTGAATATGGTATCGCAGCACATTGGCTTTATAAAGAGAAAAGAAGTAAACAGTCAAGTCTTGACACAAGGTTATCTTGGATAAGACAAATGATGGAAAATGAAAATATTTCCGTCGATGAACTCGCTGAATCTCTTGAACAAGATTTGTATAATAGCGAAATTTATGTTCAAACTCCAATGGGCAAAGTAATATATTTACCAAAAGGTTCAACTACTATTGACTTTGCATACGCAATTCACAGCGAAGTGGGAAATAAATGTGTTGGAGCAAAAGTTAATGGTAAAATGGTACCTACAACGTCAATTTTAAACAACGCCGACGTAGTGGAAATCATAACTAATCCTAATTCAAAAGGCCCAAGTAAAGATTGGTTAAAAATAGTAAAAACTAGCGAAGCAAGAAGCAAAATAAATTCTTTTTTTAAGAAAAACATGCGTGAAGAAACTATTAAACTTGGTAAAACCATGCTTGAAAACGCTATTCGCGATAAAGGCTATTCAGTAAATAAACTCATGAGTCAAGATAGTTTTGATGATATTGTAGCCTATTACAATATGCCCGACATAGATGACTTCTACATAAATATTGGTACAAATGCTATTAGTGCAAAACTAATTGCAAATAAACTAGCAACTTCTTATCAAAAATTAATCAAGCAAACAACATCAACTACTCCTGTAGAAAAAAGTATTAATATCTCAACCCCTACAGAAAAACAAGTCGCTTTAAAAGACTTAAATAATGTCATGGTCAGTTTTGCTAATTGTTGTCACCCAATGTATGGCGACGATATAATCGGCTTCATTTCAGCAGGACGTGGTGTTGTCGTACATAGAAAAATTTGCCCTAATGTTCAATCTTTCTCACATCACCGTTTAATCGACGTTAATTGGAACCCTATTGAAAGTAAAAATGGAGATAAAAAATGAATGTAGTTAAAAAGAAGCTAAGGCATTTAAAAAGAAAATTAGGTTTTTGCAATGATGATATGTCAGAAATAGAAAAAATGTATAAAGGTGAATTCTTTAATCCTAATGACTCAGCATATTTAAAATTATTAAATATTTCAAATAAACTATGTGATGAATTTAATTTTTCAATGGACGCTTTAAACGACAATTCAACTTTTAAAGACTATTTAAAAATAAGACATAATGATAAAAAAATTATAAATAAACTATTCCCTTTTAAATTTGTTTTATCAGGCGTAGGAAAAAATCTAAAGGTCTTCATTGGACAAGTTGATTTTTTAGGATGTGGTTTTATTAATAGATCTTGCTCTTTTTCAAAATATTCGCTTGTTAGATGCAAAAATTATACAATGTTTGCCAATTTAATTAATGTTGGTAATGACGATTTTGAAACTAATAATGGATTAATTAAACTTGGCAAAATCAATATTGGTCACGATTGTTGGATTTGCGCTGGTGCAAAGATAAACAACAATGTTTCAATAGGTAATTGCTCAGTTATCGGTGCTGGTGCTTCTGTTTCATCAAATGTTCCTAACAATTCATTAGCAATAGGATCTCCTAATGCTCAATTTAAAACTATTGGACCAATTAAAAATAAAACCAATAAAGAAAAATTACATGATGACGATGAAATAGAAGAAATTAAACAATTTATAAGAAACTTAAAAATTAAAGGAAATCTAAAAGAATATTTAAAATTATATAACGGAAATGATCACAATACTGCCAATCCAACCATTTCTAAACTATATAAATACACCTATTTCTTGTGCGAAATGTACAATTCAAAAAACACTAGTGAAAAGAAAAAACAAGAAGTTTTAGATATTTTATTCTATAAACATGGCAAAAACCTAAAAGTTGGCAAAAACCTTTTCGTAGATATGCTTGGTTTAACTTTAGTTGGTGACAACGTAACAATTGGCGACAACGTTTGTATTTCCGGAAATGTTACTATAGGCGACAATGTTAAAATAGGAAACAACGTGTCAATGTTCGCAACCGGTCATAATCTTAATGGCAAAAAGCGTAGAGTTGGATTTTCACTAACTAAAGGAATTTATGAAATTACAAACACTGCAAAAATAAATATAGAAAGTAATGTTTCTGTTGGCAGTGATTGTATAATCGTTCCAAAAGCAAATGTAACTAACAATATAGCCGATAATAAAATTGTAACTAGCACTAAAATTATATCAAGAAATTAAATACTAAAATACACTTTATTTTAGTATTTTTTATTTTTACTAATAAACTTGTGTTTTTTTTCTTTAAATGATAAAATGATTTTAGGAGGAACTATGTCTAAAAAAGAACAACTAACTTACTACTTTACAGACGAATTAAACGACGAGTTCTCTAACGAAGAATTAAATAAAAAAGTTAAAGACAAAATTATCGATGAAAAATACAAATATATCCATAAATCGTTTTTCTGGAAATTAACAAATTTTATATTTTATAGACTAATTGCTTACCCTGTTGCTTGTACTTACTTGTGTTTTAAATTTAGACATAAAGTAATAGGAAAAGAAAAATTAAAAAATTATAAATCAGGCTACTTTATGTTCGGCAATCACACACAAGAATTAGGAGATGGTTTTATTCCAAATGTTATAAACTATCCAAGGAACACTTATATTATTGTAAATTCTAGAAATCTTGCAATACCTTTTTTAGGAAAAATTTTTCCTTATCTTGGAGCAATTCCTCTTCCAAGTGACCTTAAATCTACGAAAAACTTTATATCTGCTATTGATAATTTATCTAATAAAAACAACTGCATCATGATTTATCCAGAGGCTCATATCTGGCCATACTATACTAAAATTCGACCTTTTAAAAGCACATCTTTTAGGTATCCGGTAAAATTAAATAAACCTTGCTTTGCTCTTACAAACACTTATCAACAAAGAAAAAATGGTAAAGTGAAAATTACAACTTACATAGATGGTCCTTTCTACCCAAACAAAGATTTAGATTTAAAGGCCCAGGAAGAAGATTTAAGAAACCAAGTTTATGATACAATGACCGAAAGAAGTAAAAACAGCAATTTCGAATTTATAAAATACGTAAGGAGAAAAGATGAATAATAAAGAAATAAATGTTTGCTATTGCGCAGGTGGAAATATTGAAGGTATATTTACTTCTATCATTTCTCTTGTAAAATTCAACAAACAAAAAATAAATGTATATCTAATTACAATGGACTTGTCAGACAAAAATAAAAAATGGACACCTATCACAGAACAAGATATACTAATGTGTGAAAATATTTTAAAATCAGTTAACCCTGAAAGCAGTTGCAAACTTATTGATGTAACACAAAACTACTTAAAAGATTTAGAAAATTCTAAAAATGCAGATGCAGTATATACTCCATTTACCATGTTAAGATTTTATATCCCAGATATTCCTTCAGTCCCTGACAAAATTCTATACTTTGATACTGATTTAATTATACTAGACAATGTTCAAGAATTATACGATACTGATATATCTAAATACGAGTTGGCTGGCTGTAAAGATTATTTAGGTAGAATATTTATTAGATACAACTACATAAACGCTGGTATGTTACTATTAAACATTAAAAAAATTAATGAAACTAATTTATTCAAAAGAGCAAAAATTCTTTGTAATGAAAAGAAAATGACTTTTGTTGACCAAGACGCAATCGATAGATGCCTAAAATATAAATTGATTTTGCCTGATAAATATAATCATCAAAGAACTATCAGAAAAAATACCGTTATTAGACACTATTGTAAATCTCTACGCCTGTTACCATATTTCCACACTATCAACATAAAACCATGGCAAACAGAAGCAATTAGAAACAGTAAGTCAAAAGCCTTCTATAATAACGATATTGAAGAAATCATGTCAACATATGAAAAAATTAGAAAACACACCTAGCAGGTCTTCATTTACTAATTCTATTTTGATACATAATCATAATAAAAAAGAACTTTAAAGTTCTTTTTTATTCAGCGTCTTTTATGCACCATTTTGAAATATTTGAATCAAACATATGTATTGCACATTTTATACCAGATTCTTCATTTATGTCTAATATGCATTTAACATAATATGCTTCTGGACATTCAATAGTTTCCATTTGTTCACAGCAGTACGCCAACATGTCGCAAGTGTTTAAATTATCGCCTTCATCACAAAAGAAATGAGAAAACAAACATGTAAAAATCTTATACATTGAAAATTTCTTATTATATGACTTAATATCAATAAATGCTCTATATGCTAATTTACAAAATTTTTCTATATTTTCATTTGTAAACTCTTTAAATTTAACGCCATATATTTCTTTATCTTTTAATGAATCTTGAAATAATTTCTCATTAAATATAGATTTATAAGATTGAATAAGCATCCCTTCTGGTACATGGTTTTTTGCCATTAAGAAGAAAACCCAATAAAAGAAATCATAACTTCTAACATGTGACATCTCTTTCTCTTTTTCTGGGAAAAATTCTTTAATTGCACTTTCTCTTAGTGGTTGATTTTTCATAAAAGTATGCCAAACTGTATCCTTACAATCTCTAAATGCAGTAGTTATAGCACTTGCATCAGCACATGGAACAAATGGCGCACAATAGTAATTGTGATAAACTTCATTTGTTACAACTACCTTTTTTAGATTTTTTAAATTGCGCAAGTTATACAGTTCGTCTTCACCATATGTAAGCCCTGGGGTAAATATTTCAGTAATACATTCTCTTTTTGTGATTTTATTCCAAGGCATACTTGAAGCAAAAAAATCTTGATAATATTTTATAAAATCGTCATCTTTTGTTAAGTCATATATACCATCTTCTAAATGTTGTTCAAAGCAAGGATGTGTAAAGTTGCAAACACACATATCTGCATCTGTATCTTTAAGTCTTTTTAACATATTAGAAATTGCATAAGGAGTTGTATAATTATCATCAGCATCTAAATACATTATATATTCACCTGTAGAAGACAACAATCCGTTATTTCTTGCAACGGATACTCCGCCGTTAACTTGGTTAATAACTTTAATTCTCTCGTCAATGGATGCAAAATGATTAGCAATATCTAAAGTACTATCTTTGCTACCATCATTTACTAAAATAATTTCTAAGTTGGAATAATTTTGTTCTCTAACACTATTAATTGTTCCTGTCAATGTCTTCTCTGCATTATAACAAGGAATAATTATTGAAACTTTTTCCATAATTTCCTCCTGAAATTTACATTATTATATCATTTGATAAAAAAATTTAATAGGAAAAAAGACATTTTTTAGTATAATGTTAAACTGAAATAAATTAGAGTATTTTTTTAGTTATTAGAATTTATTTACTTTACTCTAATAATTTTAGAATTTAATGAAAATCACCCTTAAAAAAGCATAAAAAATAGAAACTAATTAGATTTCGTTTCTATTAATTTATTTTTTATTTCACACTTATGTCAAAAGTTCTGTCGGCTAATTTATTTAAATTATTTAGGCTGTCATCACTAGGCATGATAGAAATCATGGTTATTGATGAATCTTTATGAGTCTTTGCTAGAGATAATAAAGTTTTTATTAATGTGCTTTCTTTATCAATTGCATGAATAGACGCCATATCATCAATAGCAACTATTACATTCTTACCCAATTCGAAAAGTCTTTTTATTCGCTCTATGCTAAGGTCTATAATTTTTTGCATATATTCACTATCTGAAACTAAATTTGCGACAAACGTTTCAGTGTTAGGCAATCTCATTAAAATTGATTTTGTTTTTTCGACTAATGCAAGATTAATATAAACAGACTTATCCACTTTTGCATAATTTAACATGTTGATAACCATCTCGGTATTGTATCTGTTGTCGTTGCCATAAATATAAACATTTTCACCTAAATGCAACTTCATAGCATCTAATTTGTTTTGATCGAAGACTAAATCTTTAAGACTTCCATCGTGTTCCATAGTGTAAAAGTTGTTTGAATTTGCTACATATTCGTTAGCGTCTACGCCATTAATTGTTTCAATCTCTTTCACAATAATTTGGTCAGTATAAATATATAAATTAGCACTTATAAAGTCGCCATTTTTGAGGTTGTATTTTGTTACAATATCTAAAGGTAAAAGATATTTTTTAAATGTGTTATTAAATTTAGCTTCGATGAAAGCAATATTTTCAAATATAGCAACATAACCAGAAATTCCTTTATCGTCAGTAAAAAACTCTTCTCTTTCTTGATGTAGAACAATATTAGTGCTGAAATCTGGCTGATATTCCATAATATTAAAAGTAAATTCTTTAGGAGGTCTACCTTTGTTTGTAGAATTTACAGGTGATTTTACACCATTTTTTATATCTAGAATTTCCTTGATTAATTCATCTTTCTTTTTGCTAGTAGGCGAATTCACTCCCATACGCCTTGCGTACTCTCTTAGTGCAAAGATATTCAAATCTTCTAACTGCTCTTTTAACATATTTTATCCTTTTGTAAACGTTTTAATTCTAACATATCACACCTTAAAAGTAAATGATTTTGTAAAAAATTCGACATTTTGTAAAAAAATAAACGCAAAAAAATCGCCAAAATTCGACAATTTTGTCGAAATTTCGACTTTTTAAATAGCGAGGCCTAAACTTATCATTATCGCCACGTCAATTTTTTGCATAGTTACATCATCTAAAGACGACAATTTTTCTTTAAGTCGCCTTTTATCTAAAGTTCGTATTTGCTCTAACAAGACTACACTATCTTTAGGTAAATTGAAACTATCTTTATTAAGTTCAATATGTGTTGGCAATTTTGCTTTAGATAATTGACTTGTTATTGCTGCTATTATAATCGTTGGACTATATTTATTACCGACATTGTTCTGGACAACCAATACCGGACGTATACCTCCCTGTTCACTTCCAACGACAGGGCTTAAATCAGCGTAATAAATATCTCCACGATTTATATCCATCAATTTCCTTTTAAATGCTCAATAGTAAGATAGTAGTCATCGATATTTTCAAAATCTTTTTCAATTTCGTAAATCAACGACGCATATTTACTATCATAGTATGCATTGTAATCGAATTTTGGCATAATTGGTCTTTTTAACTCTTTAAAAGATAGCACATAATCCAAGTATGCTTCAGCTTCTTCAATCATTTTTACCACCTTTCAAGAAATTAAACTTTAGCAAGTTGTTTTTTCAATTTTTCGTAGAAATCTTCCTGAATTTCGCGGAAATTTATTACCATTTGATTTAAGTCTGGATTTTTAGTTTTTAAATCTTTTTCGGCTTTAATGGTATCGATAATACCCATTACTGTTCCGTTTATCATCATTTCAACTATATGTCTAGGAGTTTTATCCATCCAAAGCGAAAAATAAATCATAGTGGTTTGTTTCAACTTTTGAAAAAAACTATTTTCTTTTAACTCAAAATCGTTATTTGCAGCAAAAACGTTGCATTTTTCACAAAATGATTTGTACATTTCATATTGTTTAGCAAAGACATTTTTTAACGTTCCGTTCTCGATCTTTTTAAGAATTTTATCAATGGCCAACATTCCAACTGTTGCATCTTGATACATTCGATTTGTTAAATTTATTTCCTTTTTTTCCATAATTCCTCCATCATTAGTTTGTTAAGTTAAAGCAAAAATATACAAAAAAACTTTAACCTAAGTTAAAGTCTTCTGTTTTAATTTTTTATATAAACAATAATGAATAACCTAAAATTAAGCCTGAAATAATTAAAACTGAAATAATAAAAATATTTTCTTTTACATTTTTATTTGTTTTAATAAGCATTATTAAACCTAATCCAGCATTGACGCAAAGGCCTGCAACTAACGCTCCAAATTTTAATCCGTTGTTCATGATAAACAATTCGGTTAAAACCACACTAGAAGCACAATTTGGTATCAAACCAACTATCACTGCGAACAAAGGTTGAAGATAAGTGTTACTAAGAAGGAATTTAGAAATATTTTCAGTACCAACAAAGTATACAATCAAACCAAACAAAATATTGATTATTAGAATAAATAATGCTATTTTTAAGCAATGCATTAATGGATGTAGCCAATCGAATTGATTACTTTCAACATGGTGATGACAACATCCGTCATGAATTTCAATTTCTTCTTCATCTACCAATTTCGTTTTTTTATTTTTAAATATCACTTTATATAAAGCAAGAGATAAATAACCTATAACGATAGCATAAACGATTTTAATAGCAATTAGTAAACACATCATAGGAAGAGTGTCGAAATTAGATAACATTATTGGAATAGCCTCGTCACTAGTGGCAATATAAACAGCGATTAAAGCCCCTACTGAAATAATTCCATCACTAAATAGGTCAGTGGAAACCACCGAAAAACCACATTGTGGAATACTACCAACAAGAGCACCGAAAACAGGACTAGCATTACCCTTAAGTAATTTATTGTTAGCGATTTTTTTAGCAAACTTAAACTCTAAAATCTCAATTAAATAGTAAACTGCAAAAAGAACGGGCAAAATTTTTGCCGTATCTATAAGCGCATCTAATAAAACATCCCATATTTCAGCCATTATCCAATAACTCCACATTCAACTAAAAAACTAAACGCGACAATAATAATAGAAATTAATATAATCCATTTAAATACTTTCATACAGGGTGATTATATCATGACAAATCGAAAAACGCAATAAAAAATAAATCTTTTTAAAAAAAGGATAATAAAATATTTTTGATTTTATTATGTTTTAAAAATCGTAAATTTACAAAAATTTTGACTTACAATTGAAATTAAATCAATCTACAACACAAACAAGCAAGGATTGTACAAATCAAATTGCAAATCAAAGCAATAGGTATAGTTAGCATTGTCTTTTTGACATTGGTAGAAGCAAAGTAAATACTACTGACATAAAAAATTGTATCACTACTTCCCATAATTACACTTGCACATTTCCCGACATAACTATCTACTCCATAAGTAGAAAAAATGTCTTTCAAAAGAACATAACCTGCATTTGATGAAAAAGGTCTTATTAAAGTCAATTCACACACCTCTTTAGGAACACCTATAAGGTTAAAGACGGGCGCTAAAATATTACAGAGTTTTCCACTTAATCCACTATTTCTAAAAAGTTCTACTGCCACAAACATAGCGATAATATATGGTAAAAGGGATACAATTAACGGAATTGCTCCTTTTGCACCTTTTATAAACGAAGAATAGCAATCCACTCCTTTAATTAAACCAAACACAAATACTATAGCAATAAACATTGGAATAAATAAATCAACCATTTTTAGCCTTCTTATATATTAAACTTACTAACACTACTCCGATTATTGTAGGTATAAATGTCGCAACTATAGTTGGCCACAAAATTGAACTAGGACTAACACTTCCTGCAAGGGCACGCATACCGATAACTGTGGTCGGCAAAAATTGAATACCGGTCGAATTAATAACGACGAGCATAATCATACCTCTAGTGGCTTTAAGTCCACCCTTGTCCATACCTTTCATAGCTTTTATTCCGTAAGGAGTAGCAGCACTTCCTACACCGATTATATTAGAAGCAATATTCATACAAATATTTTTCTTTGTTTCCTCATCTGTTCGACCGAAAATGTAATCGACCGGTTTGCTTAAACCCTTTGACAAATAGTGACTCAATTTACTATCGTCCATAATCTGCATTAACCCCATCCAGACAGCATAAATACCTAAAAATTCAATGGACATTGTAACCCCTGTTTTAGTTGCACTCATCATTGTCGAAACTATTGTTTCAGGTGCAAAAAAACAAGTAACAACTATACTTAATAGCATTATTCCAATCCAAATTTTACTCATAAAATATAATATGCTTGTACAATTTAGATATGAAAAAAGCGATAAAAAAATATGCCAATCGGCATATTTTTTAATAACCTAATAACATATGGTCAGTTCCATAGATTGCATTAGCGATTTCTCTACATTTTTCAAATTTAGTTAATCCATTAAAATCAAAACTTTCAGCACCAACTGCATACGCTTGAAATTTAAAATATAAACTTACATTTTTGTAGTAATTTCCAACTTCTTTACTTAGCTTGAAAGTATCTTTAGGAATAACCGTAAAGTCTTGAATTGGCGAATCACAATAAATTTTTTCAGTATATATCAAGCATCTATATTGTTTTGAAATCATATCATCGGCATAAATTGTTAAAACGTAATCAACCCAATCACTTGTTCCTGATGACAAAATTTTATAACCATCTTCATAAGAAGGATTATAGTAATCATATCCTAAATCTATAATTGGTTTCTCGAAAGAGTCAACTTTTGGTTGATTATTTTCGTCAAGTGCTGGATTCTCGTCATTGTCATGGTCAAATAATTCAACCTTGTAAACAACCATTAAATAAATGTTGGCATTAGACTTATTTGTTACAACTAACGGAGTATTTTCAATAGTTTGATTAGGGACAATGTTTGTTCCAGATAAACCCAATTCACTTTTATTTGAGCCATCATGTAAATCAATACTTAAATTTGCTAAAAGAATTTTTCCTGATACCATAGATGATTTATTACTATAAAATGCAAAAACGCCACCAAACAATATGGTTAAAATCAAAATAATTGTCAAAATAATAATCGCTAAAGTTTGTCCTGTCAGACGTTTTTTAGTCATCTTTACCCCTAAATAACAACTAAATGTAGAAATATTTAATATATTTTATTTTACATCTACTAAACTTCTTTTGTCAAACAAAAATGTAGAAAAATGTAAAAAATAGTAATTTTATTATAATTCGCAAAGAAAAAATCAATTAAAAAAACAAGGACAAAAGTCCTTGCTTTTGGCGCCCAGTGTAGGGCTCGAACCTACAACCTACCGGTTAACAGCCGGTTGCTCCACCATTGAGCTAACTAGGCATACTCACATTGCTAACTCGCAACGTGACTATTTTACTATATAATTTATTAAAAGTCAATCGTTTTTAAAACTTTTTTATATAATTTACGCAAAAGTATTAGTCAACTCATTAAATAGATTATATTTATTCAAAACAGAAATATAGTTAGTTTTAATTAATTTCTTTTTAAGTTCTTCTTTAAATAATTCTGTTATTTCATCATTAACATTAGAATTGTCATTTACGATAGAATTCATATCGCTCTTTATGTACAAATCCTGACCAAAAACACCACCAGTAATAGAATAATACAAAATCATTTCATGTTCTTTATCATCTATAGTATATTTTGCATATTTAGGAGCGAATATTGATCGACCTAAATATAAGTTTTCATTAAAGCCTATACCCAATATATCCAAAAGTGTAGGAGTAATATCATAAGCCGAACAAAATCTGTCGTTTACATAATAATTTTCTGTGTTACCATAAAAATCATCAAATTTATCACTTTTAGGAGTTGATATAATCATAGGTATAGTATTTAATTCTATTGATAAATTATTACTTAAGTCTAAACCTTTTACTTTATTTGATAAACTTTCATAATAGACATTATGGTCTGCGAAAAGGACAAAAGTAGTATGGTCAAACAAATTATCTCCAGCAAAATCACCTTCAACATAAGAAGTATTAAGAAGTTTATCAACAATAGCGCCTATAGCACGGTCAAGTCCAACCATAGTTGCCTCATAATTTTTTAAATATTGTAAATCTTTAGCGTTAGAAACACGAGATGAAATGTTAGCGTACCATTCGCTATTTTCAACTAAATTTTTGTAAGCCACTTGATCTAAATTATTTACATTATCTCCATAGCTTCCGTGACTAGAAACATTAAGATAAAAAGACATAAATGGTGTTTTAAGAGCATTTCCTTCATTATCTGTAGGCACAATATAATTCATAGCTTTGTTAACGAAATTCTCTTCAGTATCCCACGAATCCCATTTCAAACAATTCTTACTATAAAAATTATTTTTACCAACTACATTATCAAAACCAAGATATTCATGAGTTTTGTTTCTGTCATAATAACTTATTGTGTTTGAATGGATATAACTTGTTGTATAGCCTTTAGTTTTCAAAACACTAGGAAGTGAATAACCGAATTTGTCACTATCTTTGCTTAAGTTTTTAACCTCATTAGTTAATGACTCACCTACAGGATAGTTGCTCAATACGCTAATACCTTCCGAAAAATTAGTTTTTGATTTTGCAAAAAAGTTAGATGAAAAAATAGTTGTATTATGTATGTCTTTAATATCATCACCATATAAAAGAGAATAAATATTAGGAGTTAATTCTTTAGAAAAACTTCCATTCTTTAGACCATCTTCAAAACAAAAAGTTTCGGCTGATTCCATCATTATCATTATGATATTATTATTCTCGGCCACACCAGAAAGTGAATCACTGCCTGTATAAATATCTCCATTGTTAAAGTAGTATAATGCTGAATTTTTAATTTTACTATCATATTTAGTAAAAGTATTAATAATCATATTAGTCAAATAACCATATGTTCCAAATTTTGAATAACTACTAGCCTTCATTATTGCAGTATTTAATGCAAAACTATCACTTAAAACATAATTATCTTCAGTAACATTGGACTTACTATCTATTACATGTCGACAACCAAAGAAAGTTCCACAAGTTGCGACAAAAGTAATGCCAATTAAAACAAGACTTAAATAGTTATAATGATCTTTTGCTTTTACTTTACTTTCGTTGCAAAATTTTAAGACAATCGAACCTAAAAACAACTCAATTGCTGCAACTGATATTATTTGTAAAATTGTAGTCATATAGAAAAAACTAGAAGTTGCAGCCTCTAAAGCATTAATAAACAGCTGAATCATTTCAACTGAAAATAAATCGCCTCCATAAATTACGTAGAGAGAATAATCAACATAAACCAACATTGCTTGAACAACTAAAATTATGGAAAAAATTATATATTGCGCTTTAAAATTAGGTATCAAAGAAATAAGCGTAGCGATAAATACAACGATTGCAAGATTATAAAAAAAGTACTTGGGAAAAATTCCAATATTTAATAAATTAAAAGTTATTAACTCTAAGACCAAACTTCCTATAACAAAGTATAATGGTAAAAGAATCTTTTTACCTAAAACCTTGAACATACGACAATTATATAAAATAGCATCAAAATTGTCAATCTAATATGTAAAACAAAATATGGAAATTATTGACTATTATTTATTTAAGAATTATAATAAATGTGAGGTGAATATGAAATTTAAGAAAACTGACTTAATAAGTTACATTTTAGAAAATCATCCTAAAGCAGAAGAAATTTTAACATCTTTTGGATTTCATTGTTTGTATTGTCCTTGTTCTCAAATGGAGAGTTTAGAAGAAGCATGCGCAGTACACGAAATAGAAATAAAAAAAGTTTTAGATGCTTTAAACAAGTAAAAAACAATCTCTTTATGAGATTGTTTTTTATAAACTATTATTTGTTTTCTCCATTTCCTTGCTTATCTCTAATTTTTTGCAATGCAAGTTTAGTGTTCTCAAGATCCATTTCGAGATTAGCAATTTCTTGTTCAAGAATATTGTTGGTATGCTCTAAGATAGGGAAACGATCCTTACTGCTGTTAATTACTTCTTCGCAGTGTTGAACACTCAATCTTAAGCCTGCTAACAACTCAATTTCTTCAGCTAATTTCTCAGCTTTTTCTTTGTCGATATCTACATAATTGTTTACACCATACAAAGCCACTTTTTTCTTAGCAACAACAGCCTCTTTTCTTCTTAATTTGGTATCATATTTTTCGAAATCTACACGAACTTTTTTAAGAGGTTTATATTCTTTAAGATTAATTTTGTAATCTTTTCTTAGATTCTTAAGTCTTTCTTCCAATGTTTCAATACGACTTAAACATTCCTCTTCTGTCATATCAATAGATACAACTTCAACCTTTCTTTCTACCTTTCTAGCATCTTCTAATTGTTTAGTCATTTCCTCTAGTTGGGCTTTAAGATCAGCAATTGTCATATTTGCTTTATCCAATTCTTCTTTTTTATTATCAGCAACTTCTTCCAACTCAACATTATTGTCTTCTGATACTTCTTCAGTATTTGTATTATCTTCACTTTCTTCGTCAACTTTTTCAGTTTCAAATTGATCTTCTTCAATAATATCAGTATCATCTGTTTCGCTGTTTTCAGTATCTTCAATCAAACTTTCTTCAACTTCTTCATCTAAATTTAAGTTTTCGAGATCAATTGATTCGTCATCTTTAACTTCTTCGATATTATCGTCGTCAATATTTAAGTTGTCTATGCTATACTTATTCAATTCGTCGCTAATTTTAACGTCATTAGTTGCACTTTCTTTTTCTTCGTCTATAACTTCATTAGAAATTTCACTCAAAATATCGTCTATGTCAAAATCGTCTTCAGTTGCATTTTCCAAATTGTTCTCGATAACTTTTTCTTGCTTAGGTTCTGTATTTGAAATAAGTGATTTAGATTTGATTAATTCTTCAATTTTCTCAAGACCTTCATCATTTTCTTCATCAACATTTGCCACAACGTCTTTGTTTTCTTCGAATTTTTCAACTTGTTCATCTTTTGACAAATCTTTAAAATTTATAGTTTTTTGTTTAACTTCTTTCTGTTGATTCATTTCTTTATAAGTTGTGTAATCCATTATATCTTTTCTTTCGCGAATTTTTTTGTCTGAATTATCAAAGTTTTTTAACACTACATTTACAATTAAAGTAATAATCGTAGCACCTAAAATAACTACACCAAAAATTGCAAAAATACTACAAAAAGCCATCCAAGCGTCCATATATTTCTCCTTATGGTATTTTAATTATATCGCATAATGGTATATATTTCAATACCTTTTTGAAAAATTTTTCTAAAATATGCAATTTTTTAATAAATTTACACGGAAAAATGAAATTTTTATTTAAAATTTCTTAATCCTTTTGGATAATGGTTTTTAAATTTACCATCACTTATTTTAAATCCACCTAAAGCGCACCCATCAATAATTATAGCACCATATCCATCATTTAAATTCGTTTGTATCGTGTCACCCTTTAAATATTTCAAGACTTCCTGATCTTTATATTTAAATTCAATTTTTCTTTTAAAACAATTTCCAAAAGCAGAAAAAAGATAATGACATGGTTCAAATCTAGCGTTTTTGTTTTCGCCAATCCTAACACCAATAGACAAATAGTTAACACCTTTCTTTATCATATTTGCATCTGGAACAAAGTAAATTTTTTTATCATACTCATAAAAACGTGTATTTTCACTAAAATTAGTATTTTCCTTAATAAATTTTCCAGCCGTAGAACTTGTCTGTAAATTCAAATTTCTTGAAGGATTAGTTTTGGTAAAAGAATTCTTTTTTAAAACAGCAACGAATTGTCCTTCACCTCTTACTCTATGTGGATACAATCTTACACACTCGGTTAATCCATTTAATCCACGTGGTAAATCATAATCTATATTTATAAGTGAGTAACCATAATCTTTTATTATTTTTTCAACAACTTCTTCATTTTCTTCAACTGAATATGTACAAGTAGAATAAATCAATATTCCATTTTGTTTCAAAGCCAAATCTGCTGATTTTAAAATTTCAAGTTGCCTAATTTTACACATTTCATTAAGGCTCGGATTCCATGCTTCAACCATATCGTTACCCTTTCTAAACAATCCTTCGCCACTACATGGAGCATCCACAACTACTACGTCAAAACAATTGGCATAGGCTAACCCAATTTTTTCAGGTGTATCGTTACAAATTATTACATTTTTTAATCCCATACGCTCAACATTAGAAAAAAGAATTTGTGACCTTGCTTTGTTTATTTCGTTAGATA
The DNA here is from genome assembly GCA_045598895.1 of Candidatus Onthoplasma sp. Lineage (GTDB taxonomy): Bacteria > Bacillota > Clostridia > Christensenellales > UBA1242 > Onthoplasma. The sequence continues at coordinate 25,447 of JAZRUZ010000049.1, forward strand.
CAAGGACTCCTTTTGGAATTCTATTAGCAATTTGAATAGTTTTTCCACCAGGAGCAGCGCATAAATCAAGCACCTTTTCGTCTCCATTAAATTTATGTGAATTTATAGTAAACATTGCACTTGGCTCTTGAATATAAAATGCACCTGCATGATGAAGAGGATGACGACCTAGTTTTTCATTTTTAATATAAAATCCATTTTTTTCATAATCTATTTGTTCAATATCAAAGTCTATTATGTTTTTAAAATGTTCTTTATCTATTTTATTATTAATAAAAATAGCCTTCTCACTATCATTATCTAGGCTATCTAAAAAGGATAAATATTCTTCTCCTAAAATATTTTTCATCCTTGATTTAAATGTTTCGTTTAATTCCATAAAATCATTATAACACAATTTAATGTAAAAACAAGTCAAAGTTAAAAATAAAAAGTTAAAAAAATATTATTTATTTGTTGATTTTTTTTGCAAATTTATTTAAACTAATAGAAAAGTAGGGGCAATGCGTTCAATAGATATAATTAAACAAAAACGTAGATTTGTCATGTTCAATAAAGAGAGCAAAGAAAAAGTTCTTGAATTGAACCAATTTTTCGGTAAATACTTAATGCGTTATGAGGAAAAGATTAAAAAAACTTTTGTCTACTATGATACACCAAATTTTGACCTATTAAAATCGAACATTGTATTATACAAAACAATAATAGGAAATTTTTGTGAATTAAATATGGCAACTGAAAAAATTTCTTCAACTCAACACATAAACTTACGTACACAATATCATCATTTTACAAAGCAAATTAAAGCACACGATAATATCTTAAAGCACAAAGAATTCCTAATGGATAGTTTTGCAAGTATGTTTATGTCTGGGTTAGCATTTGATAGCGACTTTTTAATGAGAAAACTTCAAGTAGCATACACAATTGAAACTACAAGTCTAGAATACAGAAGTATAAATGCAACAGGATTAAAAATTACTTATTCCTTTGATGAAGACAAATATAAAAATTTCTATAACAACATTATAGAAAACGCAAATGTTTTAACAATTTACCAACATAGTGGCGCAAATACTGATGAAGAATTTGAAAACTTAATAAGTAAACTCAATAGATATTGTAAAGAGTTAACACAAACACAGGACACAAAGATTATGATTGCAAGAAAGTTAACTTCGCAAAAAGAGGCACAACTTCACGAGCAACAACGTATTCTTGAACAGAAGAAAAAAGAACAAGAAAGATTAAAGAAAAGAAAATAATAAAACAAAAAAATTACCGAAATCGGTAATTTTTTAATTTTTAGTTTCCTCGCTTGGAATATCACTTTCGAGTAGAACTCCAACTATTTCAATTTCACTGTTCTTTACGAGTTCAACTCTATAAAGATAATCGTGAGAATTATTTGTCTTATAGAAATACAAATATCCATTATCTTGGTCAATATCAAAATATTCAGGCTTGAATTCAGTTAAATCTGAAACAACATTAATAATTTCAGCTGTACCATCATTAAGTAAATTTGACCAACTGACCATTTTTATACTAGTTCCATCATGATAAACCACACTAGAATTATATAGTCCAATTGGATTTACAGTTCCATCTAAGTCCATTTGTTTTGTAGGTTCGTTAGAGGTCTCATTAGATTTATAAACTAAAAGTTTATTTTCTCCTACTGCTATTACGTTTCCGTTATCTAGATATAAAGAATAACTACCATCACCAATGCATACTGCAAATAATTCGAAATCTGTTTTACTATTTAAATTACTGCGATACAAATTAGCATTAGATGTTGAATATTTTGTTGCATACAAATAATTATCGTCAGCAAACATAATTGTATATTGTTCTATTTTTTCAGTTTCACTTAATTTCTCATTATTCAATACATCATAGTTTGTAATTAAGAAATTTTCATCACTAGATTTTCCATAGAAGACATTTTTGTCATGTAAATTTACACTTGTTACGTCATAATCAACCACAACATTAGATTTACTATTGCAGTCAATTCTTTTAAGCATGTTGTTTCGTTTTTCGCCGTTATACTTATCTAAACTTGTACCTTTTTCGTATATTAAAATAAAGGTATTATTGTCACTCTCGAAATATTCAAATTCAATGTTTGTGTATTCTGCAGATGTGGTGTATATTGTTTCAACACTAGTAGATTTATCAATTTTAATACGATTAAAATTTACACGTTTCTTTGCCCACTCTGTAGCACCTGTATGTTCACTTGAAGGAGCATTTGCTTGACATTGTGTAGTGAAATACAAATAGCCGTGTGAAATGTATAAATCAGTAGCCTCAAAACCAGATAAACGATTGAAGAAATTTAAGTAATCATCTTCAATTAAACTACCATTGTCATCAGTAGATAAATAGCCATTAGTTAGTTTTGTTAACACTAAACTACCTAAATCTTTACCTGCGACTAATTTTTGATTGTGCTTACTATCATTAGCACTCATAAAACCATTTGCAAAGTACAAATAGTCGCCCATTTGAACAGCAAGTCCACCATTTCCGTAAACATTATCGTTTACATCAGGATAAGTAAAAGCCTTGTCTTTTTCGTTTGCTGGCTCACACGCAAAAAGTGTAATTCCAAACAAAACAAGCATAAAACAAGCCAATATTTTAGTAAATTTTTTCATTTAATAACCTCTAAAATCGTATGATTAAATTATAGCCAAATATAAGGATACTAAAACTTATGTAATCTAAGATTTGAAATATAATTTTGCTGGAAGTATAATAGCACAAGATGTCCAATTTGTCAAACAAACAAATAACAAAAAAAATATCAAGATATTGATTTTGACAAAAATTTTTCTAAAACTCATTGAAAACACATAATAAAACACAATTCTTGTTCTATTTTTACCCGGAAACATAATAAAATAAGGTTATGAAAAGTAAAACGCTAATTTTATCAAATAATGACGATAAACGTGGAATTATAACACTAAATATAGAAGACCAAATTTTAAATTGCAGATTAAGACTATATGGTATAGAAAATCTTCCAAATTCGACAAAAATAGGTATTTACCACCAAGATAAAGTCTTTTCAGCAAATTTACTCTTCAAAGACAATGTTTACACGAGTTCACTAGCCGGAGACTTCGATATTGACAAAGATTTTTATATCGCTTTAATTGACACATTTGACGATAATAAACCAATAATAGCAGGTTCGACCTATAGTGGATACTTTGAAAACACCGATGTTTTTTCATCTGTCACACCTAACAAATACGAATATGATGAAGACTGCGAAAACGATTGCGACAAATGTGTAAATTGTAAATATAAAGATTATTTCTATAACAATCAAAGCAAAGTTGAAAATAAAAAATTTATAGAAAAACAAGAAAATAAATTAATTGATAACGTTTTACAAAAAGAAACCGAAGAAAAAGACGAGAAACTAAACGACAATATTGTGCTAGACACGTCTAACCTAAATGAACAATTTGACTATATCTTTTCTCATTTTCCTATGGACGAAACATTAAATAATCTAATAACCAACTCAAAATTCGTAAAAATCGATGAAAACAAGGACACATACTCAATAGGCGCAATATATGAAGAAGAAAAAATGAAATATATTTGCTACGCAAAACCAACCGACTACAATGCCCCTGTGCCAGACGAACTAGGCAAACACTACCAATGGCTCCCTCTCGATAAAGACGACCCACTAAGCGACGGCTACTACATTGTCTTCCAAGACGCAAAAGACCTAAAAATCGTCGAACTGTAACACAAAGAATAATTTTTTATTTACGAAAACAAACAAAAAACTCTTGAGAAAGTTAAAAAAGACACTCTTTTTTAAGAATGTCTTTTTGTTTTTATTTATTTTTTGTATATACTTTAAAATTACCTTCTGTTCCGGTTAATGTAAAATTATTTGTTACATATTCTGGAACAGTCAAACTTGGGCTAATTTCAACCGTGTCAACATTTTCTAACATTGTAAAATCTATGATTGATGTATCTTCGACGAAAGTTTCATCTATTGTTAATTTTGTTAGTGAAGAGAATTTAGCCGAGTTATATGTGTAATTATTATTTGAGGTATAAAATCTAACTTCTTCACCATCAATATTCATTCCATTGATTTTATTATCTTTAACCTTATATTCAATTACGAAACTTGATTCTGGTGCAAAGGTTATTGTAACTTTAATGGTGTAATAATCGAAGTTTTCAACGGCTTCTATTTTACTAATGTAATTAGTAACTTCAGGGATTATATGCAAACGATTTTTTACACGATAATCAAAAGCATCTTCTTCAATAACTGAAACATCTTCTGCATGAATATAACAATTATCCACATCTTCTGCATTATAGTTTGCTGAATACATCAAATTTGTTCCACTTTTGTATAAATCTAAATATTCATAATTTTCAGTAGTCCAATGTATAAAATTATTTGTTTTACTAAATTCAAACAATGTTCCATCATCATATTGCATTTTAGTGTTTGCTGACAATGTATTGTTGGCGACATCGTTAAGTATTGTTTTACCATCATTTAAGCTATTGTTTATTTGTTCTACCGTTTCTTTATATGGATGAGCAACAATATTAAAATCATCTATAGTTTTATTCCATTGAACAGCACAATATCCAATACCATTATTGTTCCAATAAGTATTCCAACCAAAAGGAGCTGTAGATCTTTCACAATAAATTGTTAATTTACCATCACTATGAAATGGAGAGTTTGCCGGACCAAAAGGGGCTATTGTTAATATTGAAGACGGGAGATATATATATTCAAGATTTATACAATGAGCAAAGATAAGATCTCCAATAGTTGTAATACCATTTAAAATTGTCACAACTTTTAAATTTGAACAATCTGCGAAAGCTCCCTGACCCATGTCAGTTACAGAATGTGGTATTGTTATACTTGTTAGTCCACCGCAACCTTCGAAAGCACTATATCCTATTTCAGTTACACTATTTGGTATTGTTACATTGATTAAACTGTCACAACTGTAGAATGCATAATTCCCGATATCTGTAACTCCTTGTGGAATATCAAAACTAGTAGCAGTTTTTCCTATTGCATATTGAATCAATTCTTTTCCATCTTTGGTGTATAAATTTCCATCAATAGATTTATAAGTATTATTAAATCCGCTAACAGTTATATTTGTTAAACTTGTACACCCACGAAAAGCTTGATAGCCAATGTTCGTTATGCAACTTGGTATTGTTACATTGATTAAATTTCCACAACCATAAAAAGCTTGATATCCAATAACGTTTGTTTCCGTTGATGGAATAACAAAACTAGTAGCAGTTTTTCCTATTGCATATTGAATCAATTCTTCTCCATCTTTGGTATATAAATTTCCATCTATAGATTTATATGCATTATTAAATTCATTAACCGTTATATTTGTTAAACTTGTACACCCACGAAAAACTTCTCTTCTAATGACCCGTACTCCACTAGAAATTACAACTCTTGTTAAAGTTGTACAGTCCATGAATGCGTCATCACCTAATGATGTTACACTACTAGGAATTACAACACTTGTTAAACCTGTACAATCTCTAAATGCATTGTCTTTTATACCAGTTATTTCATTGCTTATAACCAAATCGCCGTTTAATGAATTAAAATATGACCAAGCTCCATTGCCAACTATTTCATTATAATGATTAAAAGCACTGGTAAATTCTTCCTCAATTTCTTGCCAAGTTTTAACGCATTCTCCATTTTGATATAGACCATATTGTATTCTTGCTTCTAATACTACATCGCCACCAATAAAGTCAAAATTTACCACTTGTTTATTAGTACCTGAAATATACCAACCAGAAAACACACTTTTATATTCATTTTTAATTGTTGGAATATTTGTTATCCATTCACCAGAATTTATAACAACCTCTTCAGTATAATTATTAAACAAATCTGGCACCCCACAATCAAAAGTCACTGTATACGTTTTTTCAATTTGTGTTTGCAACTCTGCCAATTTATCATCAGTAGAACAGCCAACTAAACCAAATCCAGCACCAAGCACTAAACCAGATATTGCTAGAGTCTTTAATATTTTGTTTTTCATTAGAAATCTCCTTATATAGTTTTTAGTATATACAATACTTCATGAAAAATCAAGAGATTTACAAAATATATACAAAAAAGTCTATATTTTATATATTTTTAAGTTTCTATTGAAAACTTATATACTATTGAATTTGTGTCTTTATGTTTTAGAATAAATATAGAGGTTTAATATGGATTTGTTAGAAATAATAGAAAGAATAAGTACAATAAGAACAAAAGCAAACTTATCTGCTAGAGAATTAAGTTTACGTATTGGAAAAAATGAATCTTATATTAACAGATTAGAATATAGAAAAAATTTTGAACCATCAATCACTGTTATTTCACAAATAGCTGAAGTTTGTGGCTCGTCGTTGGAAGAAATGTTCTATTATGACATTAATCAATATTCAAGTGACAAAGAAATAATTTCATTACTTAAAAAATGTAACGATAAAAAGAAAAAAGCAATAATAGATTTATTAAATAGTTAAAAAACACTCGATAACTGAAGTTAACCCCATAAGGTCGCTTCATAATCTCGAGTATTTTTGTTTCTAATATTCGCAGTTGTTTGGAGTACGAGGGAAAGGAATTGCGTCACGAATGTTTTCAACACCTGTCAAGTACATTACTAACCTCTCAAAGCCCATACCGAATCCAGAGTGGACACAACTACCGAATTTTCTTAAATTTAAGAACCAATCTATCGGTTTAGTATCAACATTCATCTCCTTGCAACGAGACATAATCTTCTCATAATTCTCTTCACGTTGACTTCCACCCATAAGTTCGCCAGAACCTGGCACTTCAAGGTCTACAGCAGCAACTGTCTCGCCATCTTCGTTTAATTTCATATAATAGGCTTTAATATCTTTTGGCCAATTCTTAATAAACACAGGGCCACCGAAATGTTCAGTGAGCCACTTTTCGTGTTCCTTCGCAATGTCTTCGCCTTGTTTTGGCTCAAATTCCCATTTTACATTTGCCTTAATAAGTAAATCAATAGCGTCTTTATGGTCAATTCGAACAAACTTGCTATTTACCAATTTTTCTAACTTTTCTCTTAAACCCTTTTCAACGAAACTAGATAAGAAATCAATTTCTTCATGGCAACTGTCAAGAACATATTTTACAACGAATTTAAGCATTTCTTCTTCGATGTCCATAAGTTCCTCAAGGTCACAGAAAGCAATTTCCGGTTCAATCATCCAGAATTCGTTAGCGTGTGTCTTTGTGTTGCTGTTTTCAGTTCTAAATGTTGGTCCAAATGTGTAAATTTTATTAAACGCAAGCGCAAAAGCCTCGCCGTGTAATTGTCCACTTCCGGTAATGTAAGATTTTTTACCGAAAAGGTCTTTTTCTACATCTAGTCCACCATTTTCATTGATAGGTGGATTTTCAAAATTAAGAGTTGTGATTTTAAACATTTGATCACTGCCTTCACAGTCGGTCGTAGTAATCAATGGGGTGTTTACATACACATAACCGTGATTTTGGAAATAGGTGTGAATTGCGATAGCCGCCACCGAACGCACTCTAAACACAGCGCTAAACAAATTTGTTCTAGGACGAAGGTAAGCGAGTTCTCTTAAATATTCAAGCGTACTACCTTTCTTTTGAAGTGGATAAGTTGAATCTGTTTCGTTGAATACTTCTACATTTTCAGCCTCGATTTCGAAAGGTTGTTTCATCTCAGGAGTAAGTTTAACCTTGCCTGTAACGATAATTGTAGAACCTGTATTTAACTTTGAAACCTTGTCGTAGTTATCTAATTTTTCAGCATTTAAAACAACTTGAACACCCTTAAAACATGTTCCGTCATTCAAGTCGATAAAACCAAAATTTTTCATGTCCCTTGCACTCTTTACCCAACCAGCCAAGGTAACAACTTGTCCATCTAAATCTTTATATTTAGATTTTAGTTCCTTAATATCTATTTTTAACATAACTTCTCCTTTAATTATGGTGTCAACCTATCTGGTCCACGGAATAAGAACATCGCTTCTTTAAGATTGCTTAATTCCAATAAATTCATAGTGATTCTATCAAGTCCTATGCCAAAACCACCATGTGGAGGACAACCATATTTAAAGAATTGAAGGTAGAACTCAACGTCTTTGTCAAGGCCTTTTTCTTCTGCCTGTTTCTTTAATACGTCATATCTATGTTCTCTTTGTGCGCCTGTAGTAATCTCGACACCTTTCCACACTAAATCGTAACCTTGTGGAATTCCGTCTTTTCTCATATGGTAGAAGGCTCTCTTTCTTGGTCCAAAATCAGTTACGAATATAAACTCATGATTGAATTTATCTCTCGCTAAATCTTTAAGAAGTTTCTCGGCTTCAGTAGTCATATCGTCCTGCTCTTCAATTGGACAAGTGTAACCATAACGAGCCTCTAATTCTTTATAAATTTCACTTAACTTCATTCTTGGGAAAGGAAGGGTTGGAACGACAACATCTACACCAAAGACTTGTTTAATTTCTTCGCCGTATTTTTCACTGACTTTCTTTAATGTATATTGCAACATTTCTTCTTCCATAACCATTACATCTTCAAAATTTTCAATGTTTGAAAATTCAAGGTCAAAGCCGGTAAATTCAGTAGCATGTTTTCTAGAGTGAGATTTTTCAGCTCTAAACACAGGACCACATTCGAAAATTCTACCGAGTCCACCTGCCATTGCCATTTGCTTGTAGAATTGTGGACTTTGCGCAAGGTAAGCAAAAGTATCAAAATATTTAACTTCGAAAACTTCCGATCCACTTTCACTAGCAGTACCAATAAGTTTTGGAGAGTGAATTTCTACAAATTCTCTTTCACACAAAAACTCTCTCATTGCATTGGTAAATAAAGTTTGAACTTTGAACATCAATAAGTTTCTATCAGTTCTAAGGTCAAGCCAACGATAGTCTAGTTTGTAGTCAATTGTAGAGTCTTCAGCGATTGGATTAGGTTCAGCATGACTAGTCAGGACGCAAGTTTCCACTTGTACTTCTTTTCCGCCCATTTTTACATATTCACTTAACACCAATTCTCCACTTACTTTTACTGTTGCTCCTGGAACAACATGCAAAAATAAGTCAGCAATTTCAGGATATTTCTCTTTGTCTACAAATAATTGAATTTTACCTGAAAAATCTTTAAGAACAACGAATTGCATACTCTTTTTGTCCCTAACTGTATCTACCATACCATGAAATTCTACATGTCCTGGCTCTAATTTTGAAATTTGACTAATCATAATTTCTCCTTTTATGAATTTAATTTTTTAAAATTTATTTTAATAAAATTTAATGAGTAAAAGCAAATTATATCGTTCTTTGATCTTTTTTATACTTTAATCTTTTTAAGATATAATTTCTCCTTAAAAACAAAAAATCCTAATGTACTTTTCATACATTAGGACGAATAGGACTATCCGCGGTGCCACCTAAATTGCCACAAGGCCACTCTTTATTTAGATACGACTCCAAAGTGTCCTTCATTGCGCTTTCTAAAGTGGTTCTCACTATCCCACTCTCACTCAATAGCGTTTACACAACTACTCTCTTTATCAACATCTAAATATATTATAAAACCAAAAATTTTAAATGTCAACTCGAAAACTAAAACTTTGCATAAATTATTGACAAAATAATCTTAAATTGTTAGTATAATAATGCCAAGAATAATATAAATATCTTTAATAAAATTTAAGTAAGGAGATTCTTGTTTAGATGTATGAAGCAGAACACGTAGACAATGGAGTTTTAATTGGATCAATATTGCTTTGTTTAGATGAAGGTAAATCATTGTCAAGTAACGACTTAATAAAAATACAAAAAAACATAAACTCATTAGATTCAAAAAAAGGCGCAGGGATTTGGCTAAATCCTAATTTAATTAAAGAGGAAACTGAGTTTTATCTAACGAACAAAATTTATTCTTTTAACAAAAAAGAAAAATCGTGGATATTATTAAATAGAACAAAGGCTCAATACTATTGTGGTTTTGCTGTTGATAAAATATTATTGTCAGCAGTTCAAAAATCAATTATTGTTGAGACTGCATATGTTACGTTATAACTAAATCTAATTTAAAATTATGTATCGTAATGAAAAATAGACTTGGTAAGGAAAAACTAAGTAAATATCACCACTAATTGATGGAGGTTTATAATGGAAATTGGTTAGGTCTATGGGGCATCCAGCCCCAACATGCTACTGTGGCTCAGAGGTAGAGCACCACCTTGGTAAGGTGGGAGTCGCGGGTCCGATTCCCGCCAGTAGCTCCATAAGAATTAGTGCGTGCACATATTTTTTTATGGAGATACGCCGTGGCAATATGTTGAATACCATGAAACATATTAAAGACATTATCTCCATTTAAATAAAATTTATCTTAATTTAAAGGGAGATAGGTTAGGTCAATATTTTGAGTTCAACAAAATATATTCCCACCAGTAGCACCAATTCAACATAAAGAAAAAGCAGGGTTTTAATCCTGCCTTTTTTATTCTATTCGCTTAAAGCATTAGGTGGAAGTTCTGGAGTAATCTTATTATAAGTATATGAGTATGAACAATAAACTCCACGATTTTCGCCCATATCGTAATAATAACTAAATTGAACGAGTTTCTTCTCCCTAAAAGACATCGTTACTTGATATTCATAATTTTTATTTACAGTAAAGCAATACGCATTGATGGTCTCGTCAAAATTCCCTTTTAGTTTTGTCTCATATGTAATATTGTCTAAGATAGTTAACAAAGTAACAATAGATAAATCTTGAGGTCTCTTAAAATCTGACGTTTCTCCATCTTGCCATTCGTTGTCTTTAAAAATTCTTATATTGCCGTCTAAATTTTTATAATATTCAATTTCTTCATAAATACCGTCATGGTTGTAATGTCTTAAAGTCTCAGACATATTTATAGTAGGTGAAAGATACATAATAACTTCATTTAACTGAAGAATGTTTTCAGTATACACAGAATAAAAATAATCAAATTGAACATATTCCTCATCTTCAAGATTGATTGCATCGTTAAATTCGTTAGCGCCAACTCTAAATACATTGTTAGAATTTTTGTACAAAGCAGTAATAACAACATTGTCAGTGACTGTTAAGGTTAGAGTTGCCTTATTTTGAGTTTCGTCTGTTACATAAGTGTAATCACTTCCGTTAACGCATTCTTTATCACCAATCAAGACATAAATATCATCAGGAACGACATAGTAATCATTATAGTTTTCTTTAACATTTAAAGTTAAATTGACTTCACTTCCTTTAGAATAATTGCCAATATTGTTTAAGTCACAATAATCGCTTTTAAATATAAATGTGCAACTTGGCTTCGAATTCAGCGAACATGCACTACATCCAAATAATAAAACTAAACACAATGCACTTATAATAAAATTTTTAATTTTCATTTTTCTCCTTAAAATAAAACTAATTACAAAAACGATTTTTTCATATTTACCTTTCTCTTTCATCTAATAAGGAAACATAAATAATCATGAAACCTATCAATAAAATATTTATTATCATCAAAGTTAAACAAATGTAGCACTTGCATGCCAATAATCCAAGTAAACCAAGAATAATGCTAGTTATTAGACACAACGTTAAAGAAATTTGCAAAATAAACTTTTTGAAATTAATTACAAAATATAACAACAATAACACTGCTGATAAAAGCAAAATTACCGGCAATAAATAATGGCATTGGCATACAACATTTCCATTTACTTTCTCAAATTCTGCAGTAATTGTTACATCGAATTGAGGCATTACAAATGTATATTTTGTATTATCTTGACTATCTTGAATTAATTCAATAGTTTTTTCAGTTCCATCAACGTACTTGGCTATTAGACTATCTGTTTTTAATGTATAACCATCGTTTGCTAAAACAATAAATGTCACAATTTCGCCTGAAACCATAGTTGTTTCATCAATTGAAATATATCCATTATTTTCGTCTTTAGTTTCAAGTGTTAAATCACTTGTTATTACATAAGTTTTCTTAATAATCTTAACTTGTTTTGCATTCTCATCAACAATCAAATATCCATTTTGATCAATTTGTCCTCCAATCACAATATAGTCTTCTGGAATGACTACTTTGGTACTGTCACTCATAGGATATCCATATTTATTAATATTTATAATAAGAGAACCACCATCAATAATAGTCAATACATCGCAATAAATACCACAATCAGTTGCAGTTATAACTAAATCCTTACTTACTGTTATATTCCCCGTAGTAGATATACCAACTTGCGCTTTTATATTAGTATCAACAGATATCGAAAGATTGTTGTTATCTGCATCTATTCCTATAATGCCAGCATCAATATTGAGTGTCGCATTACCGGTAATACTAATGGTTTCGTCTTGCGTGTCATTTCCCGCAAATTCAATTGCTGTTGAAGGTGTTTTTATTGTTGTGTCACCTTCTACAACTATATTTATATTGTTTGGTAGTTTCAATGCTGATTCATCTGACGTATTATATAGATTTATTTCGTCAAGTGTTAAATTTAATCTATCTAAATCATCAACTGAGAATTCTGCATTACCTCCATTGGTTTCCAATAATTCTATAGTTTCTTGTAACTCAGTAGACTCATCTATATCTTCTTGAGTTTCAAATATAAAGGTTGTTAAATCTATAGGTTTATTGATTGATTTTTGCTCACCTATATTAAATTGAGTTGCAGAAGAAAGTTTGTCTTCAACTTTAAAATACACATAGTATAACCCATATCCATTCTTTGCAATTTCCGTTATTTCCTCTTCACTAATTGTTACAGAATAACCAGGATTGACCGCATCACTTTCCCAAACTGTATTTCCATTAACATCTTTTAACACAATCGTTCCAGATAAATTTGTGTCTTCATTTTTGATTGCTAATGTGTGGCCTTGAAGCGTTGGATTAATATAATCTGTAGATATACTTGGTTGTGATGGAACAATATCGAAACTGCCTGATTTAATAAACACAGCAGAATCATAACTACTATCAGAAACATCAGAAATACATAATTTTAATTCATAAGTTTTGCCTTGTTCAACCTTAAATGTAGCGTCATATAAATTTGTTATACCATTAAAAGGAAGTTCACTATAGAATTTTGATGGTCTCATTTCATTATCACCATTTAGTGATACAGGATCTAAGAATTGAACTGTAGTTTCATTATGATCAAAATTCTTGTCTTTTAGGCTATTTATCAAATTTGTAACAGTGATATTTACGTTAGGATCATCAACTTTTGACTTTGGCATAATAGCAAGATTTTCAAAAGAGTCACCATCAACATCTCGTGCAAAAAGTGCAAAAATATCATTGTATTGAGCATTTTGATCCATCTCAGGACTTGCAAAGCTATAACGGAACAAAAGTGTACCTGTGAGTTTAGCAGTAACTTTAAAAGTTAAAACTGCAGTATCATATAAATTATATTCATTAGGACTAACTTCAGCATCAAGTAAAGTTTTTAAATCTAAATCTCTTTCATTTGTTATTTCTGATTTTCCATTTTGTTGTGGTCCGCCACCGTATGCAAAAATTTCTTTTGAATATCCACTTGATAATAATATTCCTTTATCCATACCGATAAGTTTTGCTTGAGATTCAGTTAAATCTAAAGAATTGAATATATAAAGTTGTCTATAATCTGAATAAAGGAAACTTGCAGAATCTTGAACATAATCTAGAGCACTATTATTTGTTCCTAGCAAATTTTCAACTGCACGATTTGCTTTGTTTTTGTCTGGAACAGTATATTCGACAGTAAAATATAAAATATCTACATCAAACTCTTCACTGTATTCAATGTAAGGAGCACCTACTAATGTTGCATTGCCTATTTTAAACTCGTTTGTTGCATAGTTTTCTTCAGGCATGAATGCCAAATTTTCATTCACTAATCCAAGCATAAAACTTGCTTCATAAGTTTCTCCAGCAATCCAATTTGATCCAATTTCAACATCTTCTTCATTATATCTAAAATTAACTCTAGACATATAACCGTTACCTTCTAATTCATAAGGCACAGTTTCATAGTCATCAATATCAAATATGAAAGTATTAAAATATACCATAGGCAATTCAAGAATATAGTATGTGTCATAGTAATCATAAACACCGTTTTCTTTTGTTAAGCAAATACATATTTCTTCCTCAATATTAGACCAATTTTTTGAAAAATTTACAGTTAACAAAAAGTGTTTATTTTCATCCTCATATTCGTTTGTGTCTTTTTCAATTGACATAGATAATCCGTAATAAGAGATTTTATCATTGTATTCTTCAAGTTTCAAAGAAGAATATTCTTCACTATTAAAGTCATAATAAGGAAAATAAAAATCATCTAATTCAACATTTTCAACACTTTTAACTACTAACGGATAAGTTACACTAGATTGTTTGTCACGATAAATAACAGCCTCACTTGGCTCACCAATTGACATTTCTTCTTTTAATATCGCTGTTATTGTTACATCTTTATTATAAGGCATGATAAAATAATATGCTTCGTAAGCATTATCATATCTTATAACCACGTCACCAGATTCCCAACCAGCCAATTGACAACCCATCTCCAATCGAAGATTTAAAACAATTTTTTCTCCTCCACAAGCACTATAAACATCAACATCTAATCCGCCTAAACTTTCATCATTAACACCAACTGTAATTTCGTGTTCATCTGCCGCATTGACAATCCAATCTTGATTTAAAAAAGAAATTGTAAATCCACAAAAAACTACGCACAAAAAGACAAGTGAACGCAAAATTATTTTATATTTTAATCCCCTATTTTTAATCATATTTTTCCCCTATTATGTTTATTATAACATTTCTAATATTATTTTGCACTAAAAATAAACAATAATTTACAAAAATATAAATAAAATTACAAAAAAATAATGAATTATACTTAATTTTTGATTATGATTTATTCTTATTAATTTCTCTATTAACTTTATTTTCTATTGACAAACGATAGATTTATGCTATAATATTTACATGATTTTAATTCAGAAAGACGACCAACAAGCACTTTAACACATTTAACATGGGTTTCTTTTTGATATTGAATAAGTTTAATTATTTTAAGTACCTTGGGAAATCCTTTAGGTACTTTTTATTTTTAGTTAAAATTTAGTGATATATTATTAAAAATATGTTATAATGTAAGAGAAAATTAGGAGAAGATATGACAAACGTAGATATCGCAGAATTACTATTTCCAGAAGTAAATTTAACAGTTGAAGATTTATTGAAACAATATCCTGAACGTAATTTACCAACTGACGCTGAAGTTACAAGATTTGCGCCAAGTCCAACAGGATATATTCACATAGGTGGTATTTTTCAATGCTTAATCAATTCTTATTTTGCGAAATCTCATAATGGTTTAATGTTTTTAAGATGTGAAGACACTGATAAATTGCGTGAAGTTGAAGGTGCTGCTAATTTAATTTATCCTACTTTAACAAAAATGGGCATAGATGTTCAAGAAGGTTTTATAAGCACCAATGAAGAATTTGGAAATTATGGTCCATATTTACAAAGCAGAAGAAATATGTATTATAAAGTTTTCGCAAAAGATTTAGTTTCGAGAGGACTTGCTTACCCATGTTTCTGCGATGGTGATGATGATGACGAGTGTGCCGAATATAGAAACGAACAAAAACGTTTAGGTGTTCCTATTGGTTATTATGGAAGATGGGCTAAATGTAGAAATTTGTCTTATGAGATGATTAAAGCAAATCTTGACGCTGGAAAGCCATTTAAAATAAGAATAAAAGCAGAAGGCGATGGCGAGAAAAAAATCATTGTTCACGATATGCTTCGTGGTGACCTTGTTATGCCTGAAAACTATATTGACTATGTAATTTTAAAATCAGACAAAACTGCCTTGTACCACCTAGCACATTTAGTAGACGACACCTTGATGCATACGACGACTGTAATAAGAGATGAATCATGGCTTCCAAGTTTACCTTTACACTATCAATTATTTAAATATTTTAATTTTAAACAAAAGAACTACGTTCACACTGCTCAAGTGATGACAATAGATAAGGAAACAGGTGGAATTAGAAAAATAAGCAAGCGTTATGACGATTGGGCTGATTCTAGATGGTTCTTGGAAAAAGGTTATCCTGTTTTAGCAGTTCATGAATATCTTTTAAATTTAATCAATTCAAACTTCGAAAAATGGAGAAATGAAAATCCTGATAAAGATATCAAAGAATTCCCTTTTGAAATAGAAAAGATGAACAAAAGTGGTTGCATCTTCGATCTTGAAAGATTAAATAGAATTTCTAAAAATGTTTTGTCAAAAATGAACAAAGACGAATTATTTGAAAAGGCATACGACTACGCATTAAATTATGACGAAAAATTAAAAAATTTAATCGAAGAAGATAAAGAATATTTTAAAAAGGTTA
Organism: Candidatus Onthoplasma sp.; assembly: GCA_045598895.1. Lineage (GTDB taxonomy): Bacteria > Bacillota > Clostridia > Christensenellales > UBA1242 > Onthoplasma. The sequence goes on from JAZRUZ010000049.1 coordinate 42,008, forward strand.
TCAACATTGAACGTGAAAAAGAAAAACCTAGAAAAGACTTAACGACTTATGCCGAAATCTATGACGATATTTGGTATATGTATGACAAAGAGTTTATTAATAAGGAAAAATTTTATGAATTTTCAAAGCCAACAAGCAAAGAGGAAATTATAAAAATAGTTGAAACATACCTTGAAAAATGCCTTGATTTAAACGACACTAAAGACGAATGGTTCAATAAAATTAAAACCCTTTGTGGTGAATTAAATTACGCTTGTTCTAAAAAAGAATATCTTGAGAACGCCGATAAATTTAAAGGTGACATTGCTGACGTTTGTTCTATATTAAGATCAGTATTTACTTCAAAAAGCAGAACACCTGATTTGTATGAAATCATCGAAGTTCTAGGCAAAGATAAGTTAATAAAACGTTTTGAATATTTTAAAGAAATTTATAACAATTAAAAGGAAAAATATGGAAATCGATAAAACAAATATTAAAAGATTTGAAGATTTGTCAAAATTAAAATTTGATGAAGAAAAAGAAAACCAAATTTCTTTAGACTTTTTAGTTTGTGACGAAGTAAAAAGCAAAATCAACGAAAATACAAAAAAAGAATACACTCTACCTACATACGAAGTAGAGGTTGAAGATTTAAGAGAAGATATTGTTGAGCCATCTTATGACAGAAGCAAAGTTTTAGAAAATGCTCCACATAAAGATAGTTTATCCTTTATCGTTCCAAAGGTGGTGGAATAATGAAAAATTTTAAATCTATAAAAGAAAAAAATATTGCATTTTTAAATAAAGAATTTAATAAGCAAGATTTAATTTCTTGTTATACACAAAATAATAGCAAAAATGTGGAATTCTTTTCCAATTCAATTGAAAAAGCAAAACTTATTGATGAAAAATTAGAAAAAGGTTGTGATTTAGGAAAACTTGCTGGTTGTTGTTTCTTAGTGGAAGACAATATTTTAGTTGAAGGCGAAAACTGCAACGCAGGACTTGAAATCATTGACAATTTTAAGTCTATTTACACTGCTACTGCGATAAAAAAATTAATTGACGAAGATGCTATAATTTTAGGTAAGATTAAAACAAACGTAAATCAAACTGAAGTTGGTTTAGTAAACGAAATTAAAGATGGGTGTTTAAATATTAATAATACAAACGACGACTACTCTTTATTAAATGATTTTTGCGATGGAATAATATGTTCCGACGTAAACAGCTCGATATTCGCTAAATCAAATTCGAATTTCGTTTCACTACGTGCTCCATATGGCTCAATTTCAAGATTTGGTGTAATTAGCCGTGTGCCAAGTTTTGAAACTATTTCATTTTTAACAAAAAACTATTTAGACGCATTAGATTTATACAATATTTGTAAAGGAAAAGATAAATTCGACTTAATTTCAAGAAATTTTGTAGAAAACGAAATTGCTGACTTTAATAATATTAAAATCGCTTGTGTAAAAAATTGTATAAACGACAAATTAAAAAACAAGTTTAATAATTTCGCTGAAATATCTCTTAACAACATTACACTTTTAAAAGACATTTATTCTGTTATAACACTACCTGAAACATCTAGCAATTTAGCAAGATTTGACGGCATTAAATATGGTAAATTAGCTGAAAACTGCAACAACATTGAGGAAGTATATACAAAAACTCGTACTGAATTCTTTAGTGAAAATTTGAAACAAGAAATCATGTATGGTGACTATTTCTTGTCAGGTGGTAAAAGAGGCGAAGTTTATTACAACGCAAAATTGTTAATTGACGAATTAACTAGTCAAATAAAAGACACTTTAAATAAATACAACTTCTTACTAATACCTAATAATGACGACTACAAATTATTGCCAGCATTAATTGGATATCCTGCTGTAAATATTGAAAACGATTTTATTTTACTTTCAAAATGTGAAGCAGTAAATTCATTGTGCAAAGTTTCTAATGAAATTACTAACATTACAAAGGAGGGACAAAATGCTTAATGATAAATACGACTTAGTCGTAGGACTTGAAATTCACGCTGAACTTAATTCTAAAACAAAAGTTTTTTGTTCATGTGAAAACAAATATGGTGCTGAACCCAATACTTTAGTTTGTCCAATTTGTTTAGGTATGCCTGGTACTATTCCTCTACTTAATAAGCAATGTGTATTGCTAGCAGTTAAAGCAGGTCTTATGACTAACTGTGAAATAAACGAGCACACTTTCTGGGAAAGAAAAAATTATTTCTACCCAGACTTAACTAAATCTTATCAAATAAGCCAAGTCACTAAACCAGTTTGCGTAAATGGTTACATTGAATTGGATAGTGGTAAGAAAATTAGAATAAGCGATATTCACCTAGAGGAAGATACCGGAAAATTAATCCACGATGGTGCTTATTCATATATCGACTATAACAGGTGTTGTGTTCCTCTTATTGAAACGGTAACTGAACCAGATATATCCACTGCCGAAGAAGCCGTAGAATTCTTGATGAAGTTAAGAGATACATACATTTACGGTGATGTTGCAAAGTGCAAACTTGAACAAGGTGGTATGCGTTTTGACGTAAACTTATCTGTTAAACCAAAAGGTAGTACAACTCTAGGCAAACGTGTAGAAATGAAGAACCTTAATTCCTTCAAGTCTGTTAAAAATGCTATTGAATATGAGTTTAATAGACATGTAGAATTGCTTGAAAGTGGACAAATTGTTGACGAAGAGACAAGAAAATGGGACGACAGCAAAAATATGAGTTTCGCTATGCGTAAGAAAGATCCGGTTAGTCCATTTAGAGTCTTCCCTGATCCAGATATTCCTGCAGTGCATATCAAACATGAAATTGTTGAAGATATCAAAGAAAATTTACCTTTAACACCAATGCAATTAAAATCTAAATACAAAAACGAATATAACTTGCCTGACTATGATATAAAAGTTTTAACTTCTACTAAAGAATTGTCAGATTTCTATAATGCTTGTCTAAAAATTTACAATAATCCAAAAGAGTTATCTAACTGGGTTATGGGTGAATTACTCCGTAACGTTAAAGATAAAATAACAATTTCTCCTGAAAAGTTTATTGAAGTTATTAAAATGACTAAAGAAAACAAAATTTCAAGAATTAATGCTGTTGAAGTTATTGCTAGACTCATGATAACAGACGCAAACCCAATGGATATTGCAAAGGAATTAAACTTACTAAACGAAGCAATGTCAGAAGAAGAACTTGAAAAGTTGATTGTTGGAATAATTAATTCTAATCCAAAGGCTGTTGAAGACTATCAAAAGACACCAGACAAGATTATTTCTTTCCTTGCTGGACAACTTATGAAATTAACACATGGCAAAGCAGATATAATCAAAGGAAAAGAAATTATTGAAACACATTTAAAAAATTAAAATTAATAATTTTATTTTGATTGTAAAAATTCAAACAAAAAAACTCCGACCGAATCGGTTGGAATTTTTTTGTTTAATGATTTAAAATAATAATATTTTATTTTTCAACTATTTAGCGATTTAAATTGCTAGTTTTAATTATAAATATTTTTCCTTTAAGTTTCAATTAGTGACACTCTGATAACAACTGTAACATCCGAAGTGAAATTCAAATCTAAATTGTAAGTTCCAACAGGATAGGATATTACATTTTCTCCACTATTAACTACTATACTTTCAATATTATATCCATTTGACACAGCATCAATATTTAAAGTAAGTTGATTATCACCGTAAATATTAAAAGGTGAAGTTACAGAGACTGTTGTTTCAGGTATTACACCTTCGATACCAACAAGAATTCCTTCATCGGTTCCACCTGTAGCTCCACTAGGCGTTATAGTTAATGTATGTTTTGAAACAGGTGCAACAGTTATAACGATCTCTGTAGCACTGCTAACATTAACTGTAAATGATGAATCTACAGGATCAACGGGTTCACTATTTACCATAACACTAGTAAGTGTATATCTGCCAAACAAATTATAACTTACTGAAAAATCTGTTCCGTCTACAACATTGTCAACGTCGAATTCTGTTGAATCCGGTTGATCTAAACTAGGAGAACAAAAACCACCATTATAACTAATTGTGATGCCATAATTATCTGCTGTAAGGCCAACCACACTTATTGATACAGTAAATGAAGGTTTTGGACTTTCAATGAAATTCGCATAAATAAATACAAATGACTGTGTTTCCGGTATTTGTGAAAAGTCATAATCTTTTAGATCAGTTATCTCTTCTTCCCCATCTAAATCAGTTGTCCATTTAAGTGAATAACCGTCTTTTGAAACATCGTATTCTAATGGTTTTGAGCCGTTAGTTACCTTGTAAGTTGCTGGGTTGCTAGTTTCTACAAAGTTTCCCGTTACTGAATCTGCATACCATATATTATATTCCTTAGCTTCGTAACGAGCTTCAATTTCAATGTCTTGATCTTTGTTTAATTCAATTTCTTCTTCTTCCAATTTGTACCTATAGTCTGGTCTTGGTGTGCCATCTGGAAAATTCTCATTTCCTTGGAATGTATATCCTTCTTGGTAAAACAAATTATAGTTGGTTTTCTTATTAGTTCCCTTGTAATAGAAACCTAAAAATTCAAAACTTGGAATATTTGGTGCAAAAATATACACAGGGTCTCCAGCAAAGAAATAATATGATCCATCACCTTGTCTTACAAAAGCCTTATCCAAATCTGCTTGTGTTGCTCCTGCAGCAGTCAATTCTTCTATCTCATAATCTTCTCTTATTCCTTCACCATGTTCACCAAAACCATAAAAGATTTTTAGATCATCTTGACTTCCAATTGATTCAACATCTGTTGAATATGAAAGTTTAATGTGATAGAGATTTGGATCAACTTCATCATCTCCACCAAACAAGTCACAAGCACTGAATAAAACTGTGCAAGGTAAAATTATAAACAATGCTAAGATAAAACTTAAAAATTTCTTTTTCATAAATATCCTCCAATTCCACCATACCACACTTAACATTATTTTGCAACCAAATTAACTAAAAATACAAAAATTGATAAAAAAAAATAGATATATCTTGACACAATCTTATTATTATGGTAATATGCTGTTATACTTAGGAGAAAATATGTTAGTTTTGACATTTTTAAAACCACAATTTGCAACAAAAACAAACATTAATATTGTTAAATCCCATTACTTTACAAAAGTAAACAAATGCGAAGTTGTTGCAGAATTTGATGGGATTTATAGTGCAGAAGATTGCACAAAACACTACGCTCATTTAAAAAGTAAACCAGCCATTTTTGAAGAAACTTTTGATTATATTACAAGTGATGGCATTTATGCAATGATAATTGATTATGCAGGAACTGAAGAAGAATGGAAAACTGATAGACTTAGGATTATTGGTGCTACAAAAGAGGTTGACCTTATTCCTGGTTGCATTCGATATGATTTCACTATTGGTTTAGGCATGCATTATAACATTGGAAAAAATGTAATGCATTCATCAGACAGCAGGTTGGCAGCGACTAAAGAGATAATGATTGCACTAAATGTTTTATTACGCAGCGCTGAACAAGAAATCATTTCGAAAGACAGATTTAATGAAATTGTAGCAAAATTAATTGATGCAAACGCTAAAGAATTACAACAAATTTATATCGAGAGAAAAAATGTTAAAAAAACAGATAAAGATAAAATTTATGATCTAGACGTACTAATTAAAGCAAAAAAAGAATTAGCATACAAACTAGTTGACATTATCGAAAGTGTTTACAGCGTAGATTAAAAAATCACCTTGTTAGGTGATTTTTTAATTGATATATACTTTACTATATATTTTTTTAATAATAAACTTTATATTGTTAAATTTTTTTTAATTAATTATTTATTTGTTTTTTCTGTATCAATAGCAATCATAAGTTCTTCATTTGTAGGAATTCTTAAAACTTTTACTTTACTATTTTCTTTAGAGAAAGTTTCAATAGTTCCTCTAGGTGCATTTTTATTGTAGTCGTAGTCAAGTTCGATACCCAAATACTCCATATCTTTACAAACTGCTTCTCTAACTAAATAGTCGTTTTCGCCAACACCTGCTGTGAATACTAAGTAGTCTACTCCATTCATAGCTGCAGCATATGCACCAATATATTTTTTAATAGAGTAAACTAGCATATCAAAAGCAAGTTTAACTTTAGGTTCATCAAGATGAGCATCGACATCTCTTAAATCGCTATATCCACAAATACCAAGTAGTCCACTTCGTTTGTTAAGCATATTAGTAATTTCATCAATGTTTTTACCTGTAATTTCCATTAAGTCTTTTATAACGCTTGGATCTAAATCTCCTGAACGAGTTCCCATAACTAAACCAGCAAGTGGAGTGTAACCCATAGAGGTATCTACACATTTGCCATCTTTAATAGCACAAATACTACTACCTGAACCTAAATGACAAGATATAACTTTTTTACCAACTAGAGAACCAAACATTTCTTCAAGTTGAGTTGCAATAAACCTATGGCTTGTTCCGTGTGCTCCATATCTTCTAATTTTGTTCTTTTCATAAAATTCATAAGGAACTGCATACATATAGGCTTTTTCTGGCATAGTTGCATGGAAAGATGTATCAAAAACGGCAACATTTTTCTTACCAGGCATCAAATCTAAACAAATTCTAATACCTAAAAGAGCCGCATTGTTATGTAGTGGTGAATAATGTATATAATTTTTTAAATCCTCATAAACATCATCATCAACAACTATTGATTTATTATACTTATCTCCAAAATTTACAAGACGATGTCCTACTGCTCCTATTTCATCTAGGCTTGAAATCACACCTAAATCTTTACTAACTAAAGTATCTAAAACTAATTGAAATGCCTCTTTATGGTTAGGCATATCATGGTTAATTATATGCTTTTCGCCACCTTTTTTGTAGGTCATAAATGATTCACCTAAACCAATTCTTTCACAATATGCATTAGCGAAAGACTCTTTTGTATCGGTATCTATTACTTGAGCCTTCAAACTACTGCTACCTGAATTTACAACTAAAACTTTCATCTTTACTCCTTAAATTAGTTTAATTATAGTATTTTTTTCTTATTTTTGTCAAACAAAATACGAATACCTATTTTAAATAGCACATAAAAAATATGAGGAATAATCCTCATATTTTACATATTTGCAAACTTTTTATGATAAATAGATTTTAATCTATGTATCTCTAATTATTTCTTACCTTTAGAAATCTTTGAATTCTTTTCTAATAGTTTAGCTGATTCTTGAAGTTTTTTGTTTTCTTTAGCAATTTCCTTATCAATTTCTTTTAGATAATTTTCAATATCATCTATTTCATTGTTGGAATTCTTTTTAGGTCTTCCTCGGCCTTTCTTAATAGAAATAATCTCTCTATTTATTTCTACCTTTCTAGGTCTACCTCTACCTTTCTTAATATTTTCAACTTTAACTTCTTTCGAACCATTATCAGAATTCTTCTTAGGTCTTCCTCGGCCTTTTTTAACTTTTTCAGTCTTGACTTCGTTATTTATCTTTTTAGGTCTTCCGGGATGCTTTTTAGGTTCTATTACTTCTTTTTCTGGTTCTTTGTATACAATATTCATTTCATAAGGTTTTTCATTTTTTTCGCCATATGCGACTTCCGAAGTTGTATTTACCTCTTCGTCAATTTGATTTTCTTCAATGTCGCCTACGTCATGTTTTTCTTCCTCGTTAAAATTAGATCCATTATTGTCTTGGTTGAATTTAGATCCGTTATTATCTGTGTTAAAATTCAATCCATTGTTTTCTCCGTTGGGATTAGATCCATTGTTTTCTGCATTGTAACTAGGATAATTATTGTATGAGTTAAAATTAGATCCATTTTTGTCTTGGTTGAAATTTGATCCGTTATTATCTTTGTTGTCAAAATTTTCTAATTCGTTTTCAGTATTTAAGTTTGTATCTTCGACTTTTCCATATTCGCTAGGATTAACATCAGTATTTGAAGAACCATCTTGTAGTTTCTCTTCTTCTTTATTCTCAACCGAATTATCAATACCTAAAAGTTCTGGATTGTCACCTGTAATTTCTACAAGTTTATCATTTAATTCTTGATTTCTTGAATACACTTCATCAATCTCGGTTTCTTTTATTTTTAGTTTTTCTTCAAGTTCTTTTACGTATTGATTAAGTTTTGTAAGTTTATCTTTTTCTCTTTCGTCAGCAAGTTTTTTAGCAGCATCATAGACCTTATTTGAATAAGTAGCAAACTCAGCTGACATAGAATCTTCTAATACTTTACGACTTTCTGCTCTAAACTTATCAATTGCATCAAGTTCTGCTTGGTAACTTGCCATAACTTTTTTATGTTGTTCGGTTGCGACATCATAATCTCTCTCTAAATTACGTTGTCTATCAAGTTCTTGTTGTTGTTGTTTCTTAATATAGTTGGATTCAATTGATGAAGTAACATCTTCAAGTTGCTTTTTGAAATTTTCAAAAGTCTCTTTTGAAACTTGCATTTGTCTATTATATTCTTTTGTTATTTCACGATAATTGCTTTCTTCTGATGTAATATCAGAGTTAATTTGTTCAACATCTTGATTATATTTTTTTCTTTCTGCCATAAAGTTTTCAGCTTCTTGCATAGCACGTTCAAGGACTAATGAACCTTCAACACCATTCTCATCAAAGTTGAATTTTTCATGTTCAACATTTTTAAGTCTTGCTCTTTCAAGTTCGCGTTGTTCTTCTTCGGCTCTCTTTTGAAGATACGCATAAAGAACAGGAATACCATGTTTAATTTCATTTCTATCGAACAACACTTCATAATCTATATATTCAGGAAGCGTTTGGGTGGCCTTATCAATATTTACTTCAAAGTATTGATAGTTTTGATACAGGTCACTTACTAATGAATTATGTCTTAAATCTAAGAAAATGGTAACAACATAATTAACTAATAAAATGATTACAGGTGTAACCAATACAGATCTTAGTACTTGTGAAAATTCACCATAAGAGAAATATAAATTTAATAGAATAGCAGTTATAGAAAATATTATTGCTAGTGAGTGCATTAAATTAATATCTCTTTTGTATGAACTATTTTTAATTGGATTCTCAACACAGTTTTGGAATGACATATAATCACTTGCTTTGCCATCTCTATAAAGAACATAAGATTGCCATTGTTTGCGAAGTTGTTTTGGAACCTTTCCTGACTTCATCTTGTTATTAAATGCAACCAAGTTATCTTCAGTAATTTGAGGATTATTCAAGAAATAATTATTGAACATATCTATAGCCTTAATAAGCTTAGACTCATAAGATCTTGATGTTGAAATTATTACACAAATTGCCGTGAATAAAAATAATCCAACAAATATCAAAAAAACTACATTATAACTGCCAACACTCTCATTTATTTTGTCCTGTGCTGTTTTTATTACTTCCTGCATCTTCATATAATCATTTCGATATGACATTTGAATTTGAATTATTTTTTCTAATTTAGCTTTCTGCTCTGCAATCTTCACATCAAATGCTTTCACTATTTCCTCATCATTCTTTTTAAGAAGCTCTTTTATTTCTTCGATTGAAAACATAGCATCCTGAAGATTTT
>JAZRUZ010000050.1:0-4221 GCA_045598895.1 Candidatus Onthoplasma sp.
CGCAGCTAACGCATTAAGTACTCCACCTGAGTAGTACGGCCGCAAGGTTGAAACTCAAAGAAATTGACGGGGACCCGCACAAGCAGAGGATCATGCGGTTTAATTCGACGCAACGCGAAAAACCTTACCAAGACTTGACATCCAATGAATACCATAGAAATATGAATAGTAACTTCGGTTACATTGAGACAGGTGGTGCATGGTTGTCGTCAGCTCGTGTCGTGAGATGTTCGGTTAAGTCCGTTAACGAGCGCAACCCTTATTACTAGTTGCCAATATTTAGTTAGGAACTCTAGTGAGACTGCCGTGGATAACACGGAGGAAGGTGGGGATGACGTCAAATCATCATGCTCCTTATGTCTTGGGCTACACGCGTGATACAATGGCCACTACAAAGAGACGCAATACCGTGAGGTGGAGCAAATCCCATAAAAGTGGTCCCAGTTCAGATTGTAGGCTGAAACCCGCCTACATGAAGCTGAATTTGCTAGTAATCCCGAATCAGCACGTCGGCGTGAATTCGTTCCCGGGTCTTGTACACACCGCCCGTCACACCATGGGAGTTCGGAGTGCTTGAAACCGCTGGCCTAACCCGCAAGGGAGGGGGGCGTCTAGGGCAATACGAATGACTGGGGTGAAGTCGTAACAAGGTAGCCGTACGAGAACGTGCGGCTGGATCACCTCCTTTAAAGGAGTAGTGTTATTCACTACATCTTGTCGATTGAGAAATAATTTAATTATTTCAATAAAAGAGAATTGCAATAAACTTTATTGCGACTTTGATGATCAGTAAACACATCAAAGTATAAAAACCGAAACAATACGTTATGTGAAACAAGAACAGCCTAAAAACAGTGCTTTCAATATATTAGTTAATTTGTAAATAAAAAGACAGCTCAAATGAGTTGTCTTTTTTTTGTGTGTTTTATGAAATAAAATAAAAGAGATGGAATTTTCCATCTCTTTTTTATTCTTGTGAAGGTTGATGATCAATTTCATAACAACGTTGCATATCTTCATCAATTTTTAATATTTGTTTTTTAGAACTTAATAAGCCCATTAATTGCAATCTCTTATATTTTATTTCAAAAATATCAGTGTCAATAGTATCTGCTTTTTCAGAATAATAATCCAATTTGCTTAAGCTAGATTTTTTTGCTTCGAGATTTTTTTTGTCTTGTTCGTTTTTTGCTGTTCTTTCAGCAATAATTTTATCCAATTTTTCCATTTCTTTTTCAAGTTCAGAAATTTCTTTTTTTAAAGATTCTATTTCTTGTGTGCGATCTTGTAATTCTACTTTTTCCATGTAACTCTCCCTTTAATAATTTAATTTTACATAAATTTTTTAAAATAGTCAATAGAACAATAAAAAAAAGAGGTAAAACCTCTTTTATTTTGATACAAATTGAATTCCGTGCCAAATTTCAACAAACATTGACTTAATACCGGCAAAAAATCCATCTTCAAATGTTTCTCTTATTATCAAGATTCCTTCACCTGGACCAGAGAATAAAAAGAATACAACGAGCGTTGTTGTAACTAAAATATATAATATCAATAAAACAATTCCTATAATTTTTAGAACTTTCATAATATCTCCTTATGCTTCGTTCATTGCATTTCGTTTTTCAACAAAACCTTGTGAATATGAAACACCATTTATTTTAAGATCATTTAAAATCAAAATTTGCCTTGATGCACTAACAAAATTTCGAACATAATATTCAGAATTAAATCTATTAAATGTTGTGGTTTTAGGGTAGGTTGTAGGCAATTTTAATTTTGGAATAACAAGTTTTGTAACTTTGCCTTTTTGTTTGGATAAATTCAAACGCTCTCCGGTGAGCCTTTCAGCTTTCTTTGTTGCAGAAATAATTGTTTGAGATTCATTATTGTTAAATACATTTAATACAACTTTTGATTTACCAGTGTAATTATTAAATTCTTTTTTGCCGATTATTTTTGAAATCATGTAACCTTCATAATAATCTGATAGGTTAGCAATTTCATCGGAACTATTAATATGTTCGGTTATTTTTAAAATATTTAAAACAGTGTCGGCTGTTTCTTTGTCTGAATTTTTTATTAAGTCATCACTATAGTCTGTTAATTGTTGACTTGCAATAAATAAGTAAGTTTCGCCTTTGATTTGTTTTAATTGCTGTGCTTGAGAAAAATAAGAATTTTTATAAATTTTTGCCATGAGTTCAAAATTTGGATCCATTCTGTCATACATATCAAAAAATTCTTTGGTTTCTTTTTTGAACATATAGTCATAATTTTTTATTTCACTGATATAAAATTCAACAAATGATAAAGGGATTTGTTTTTTGTGATAGATTGAAACATATTTAGAAATTGCACGCTGAAAAATGGTTGCGATAACCATTAAATTTTTACCAGTAGATAAAAAACCTTCATCTGTTGGCAAGTCGATGCAATAAATTTGATTTGCTATCACGCTATTTGACTCCTTTACATTTTATATTATAAAATTTATTTATTATTTTTCCAAATAATTTTTAAGTTAATTTATTTTTTTTTAATTTTTTTATTTTTTTTCAAAAAGGTGTTGACAATTTTTTTAATAAAGTGTAAAGTATAAGGGCTGTTTCACGTAAAAGAATTTTTATGAAAACAGTTTACCAGATTATTTAAAAAAATTTTAAAATATTTTTAAAAAGGTGTTGACAAAATTTTTGTAATCTGATAAAATATACTCGTTCCGTTTGTAGAACGTGAACAAAAAGTGAATTTAATAGACCATGTATTAATAAATACCTCTGGATGTAAAACGAAATCAAATTAAGAAATTAATTTGGCATAAAGTTTATGTCTGGAGTTTTTTTTGGTTAAATTAAATTCATTTCGCACATTGACAACTGCATATTATTAAAGATTATATATTATAGTATATAACGAGAATCAGAGTTAATCAAATATATAGTGTAATACGCAATAATACAATATAGTCAAAAACAACCGTTTTTAATTATAAAAATTATAATTACGCTGAGTTAATTAACAATTATGAAAAACATGCAAAGGCAAGTTTACTAATAAGTAAGCAAGCAAATAAGCACGTACGAAAAAAAGTAGAAGTAATCAATTTGATCAAGCTACTAAGAGCGTACGGTGGATGCCTTGGCACTAGGCGCCGATGAAAGACGTGATAAGCTGCGATAAGCTTCGGGGAGTTGCAAATGAACTGTGATCCGAAGATTTCTGAATGAGGAAACTCAATTGAGGTAATTCTCAATTATCTGCACATGAATACATAGTGTGTAAGAAGGGAACCCAGGGAACTGAACCATCTAAGTACCTGGAGGAAGAGAAAGTAAAACAACGATTTCCTAAGTAGTGGCGAGCGAACGGGAAAGAGCCCAAACCATGAATTTATTCATGGGGTTTAGGAGCTGCACATAGTTAGATCATTTATCTAGTTGAACAGAGTTGGAAAGCTCGACAAAATAAAGTAACAGTCTTGTAGACGAAAGCTAAATGACGACTGCAGAATTCCAGAGTAGCACCAAGCACGTGAAATTTGGTGTGAATATGTGAGACCCATCTCATAAGGCTAAATACGACCTAGTGACCGATAGAGTATAGTACCGTGAGGGAAAGGTGAAAAGAACCCCGGGAGGGGAGTGAAATAGTACCTGAAACCGTATGCTTACAAGCAGATAGAGCACTACTTATAGTGTGATATCGTACTTTTTGTAGAACGGGCCTGCGAGTTATGTTATGTAGCAAGGTTAAGTCATTAAGTGACGGAGCCGTAGCGAAAGCGAGTTTGAATAGAGCGTTTTAGTTGCATGACATAGACCCGAAACCGATTGACCTATTCATGAGCAGGTTGAAGCGGTGGTAACACACCGTGGAGGACCGAACACACTCCTGTTGAAATAGTAGGTGATGACTTGTGGATAGCGGAGAAATTCCAAACGAAATCGGAGATAGCTGGTTCTCCTCGAAATAGCTTTAGGGCTAGCCTCGGTTAAGAGTTTATTGGGGGTAGAGCTCTGAATGGCGCAGGGTGGAGTGATCCGTCTCAGGCCTATCAAACTCCAAATACCAATTAAATGTTTACCGGGAGTCAGACAGCGAGAGATAAGTTCCGTTGTCAAAAGGGAAAAAGCCCAGATCCACAGCTAAGGACCCTAAATGTAAGTTAAGTGTAAAAGGATGTGTTGTCGCTTAAACAACCAGGATGTTGGCTCA
>JAZRUZ010000051.1:0-8067 GCA_045598895.1 Candidatus Onthoplasma sp.
TTCCACAATTAGTTTTCATGCTTGTACTTTTTGGATATATGGATTTTCTTATTATTATGAAATGGAATGTTAATTATAAAAATAAAGAAAATTTAGCACCAGATTTAAAAACTTATCTCATGAACATTTTCTTAAAGCTTGGAAAATTACCTCCACGCCCTAATGAAAAAAATGATTGGGTTTTATATGCTAATAGAAGGATTTTAGAAAAGTTTCATTTAGGGATATTAATTGTTGTAATTGTTTGTATTCTTTTGATGTTAATTCCAAAAATCATTTTAAAATATAGAAAGGCAAAAATTAAATATGATGTAAAATGCTTAAAAATAAGGGAATTTGTTTGACTAAAAAATTAATTTTTGTTAGAATAAAATTATGGAATTAACCAAGGAAAATGTTAAACTTTTGAAAGATAAAAAATATCGTCAAGAAAATAATCTTTTCTTACTTGAAGGCGATAAATTTTGTCATGATTTATTGGGATTGGATATAGAAATTAAATACACAATTACACGTGATAAAAATTTAACAAATTTTCCAAATATCTGTATTGTTAGTGATAAGGTGTTTAATTCACTAACTTCTACTATTACAAGTCAAAATATTATTTGTGTATGTAAAATTAATGATATTAATATTTCTGCTAAGGGAAATTCGTTGATTTTAGATAATCTACAAGATCCTGGAAATGTTGGAACACTAATTCGTTCTGCCTTGGCATTTAATTTCACTGACGTGTATTTGCTAGGTGGAGTTAATCCTTATAATGATAAAGTAATACGTAGCAGTGCAGGTCAAATATTTAAAATTCGAATTCATGAATTAAGTTTTGATGAGTTGAAGAAAAATTTAACAAAAATAGCAGATGTTTTTATTGTGGGTGATATGCATGGTGAAAGTATAGATAAAATTCGTTTGCCTAAAGGTCGCAAATCTGTTATAATTGGAAATGAAGGTAATGGTGTTAGTGTTGAGTTAAAAAGCCTTGCTAATATGATTATTAGAATACCAATGACTGATAAGGTAGAAAGTTTAAATGCTGGTGTAGCAGGAAGCATTATTATGCAAAGATTAGGAGATGTAAAATGAGTGGACATAGTAAATGGAATAACATTAAAGGTAGAAAAGAAAAGAGTGATGCAGAGAGAAGTAAAATCTTTACGAAACTTGGTAGAGAAATAATGGTTGCTGTTAAAGAAGGTGGCGCAAACATAGAGTCTAATTCAAAACTAAAAATGGCAATAGTTAAGGCTCGTCAATTTAACATGCCTAATGATAGAATAAGTGGAATTATTAAGAAGAATAGCGAAATCGACAATTCCAATTATGTTGAACAAACTTACGAAGGTTATGGCGTCGGTGGTGTTGCTGTCGTTGTTAAGTGCTATACAGATAACAAAAACAGAACATCTAGTGATGTTAAATATGCTTTTGATAAATACGGTGGCAGTCTAGGTGCAACAGGTTGTGTGTCATATATGTTTGATAACAAAGGCGTGATTGTTATCGAAAAGGGCGACAATTTTAATAGCGATAACGCATACGAACTTGCAATTAATATGAACGCAGTAGATTGCGAAGATGATGAAGTGTTTACAATTTACACAGAGCCTAGTGCAAATGCTGTTAATGACATGGTTGCTGAATTTGAAAAAGCAAGTTTTGTCATTCTTAGTTCAGGGGTTGAAATGATACCTCAAAATTATACAAAATTAGATGAACATCAAACTGAAACTTTCAACAAGATGCTTGATAAACTTAACGAAAGCGACGACGTTGTTGATGTTATTCACAATTTAGAGGAAGAAGATGAGTAGTAGGGAGAAACAAGTAGAAATAATTAAATCGCTTAATGATAATAGAAGTAAATTATCTGCTTTGTTTTCTCTATATAACGCCTCTATCTTAAATGCTGAAGAAAATAGAAATGAATTAGGTTTGTGTTACGATAAAATGATTGATTTGAAAAATGACGCGACTACAATTTCTAGTTTAATTCTTGATGCCAAGAAAAAAGATAGAGAAGAATTACTTTTGAAAAACAAATCGAAAATTAAAAAAATCAATGATGACATGAAACTTGTTAAGACCGATTTTGTTAGCAATATTAATAAATATGACATTGCTTTAACTGAATGTGGAAATTTAAAGAGCGAATATAAACACTCAGTCAGCGTTTTATGTAAACAATTTAAAGATTCAGTTGACGCTGAAACTGAACCTGTTTTAATCAAAGGTTATAAACAGCAAGTCAAAATTATTAAAGCGATTTTGGATAAAATTGAAGCATTAGTTAGTGAATATAATGTCAAGAGAAATATCATGTCTCAAGAAACGGAGAAATTTGATAATTTATGTGCAAGTATAGATGGAATTATCGGTAGTATTAAAAAAACAGCGTAAAGGAATCGAGAGTGAGAATTTTAGGTATAGATCCAGGTTACAATATTATAGGTTATGGTGTCATAGATACTAACGACTGCAAGGTCGTAGACTATGGCGTTATTACCACTCCAAAATCTATGTCTATAAGTCAAAGGTTAAACACAATTTTTCAAGCGACCACCGAACTTATGGAAACTTTTAAACCTGATGAAGTGGCTTTTGAAGAATTGTTTTTTAATACTAATAACACAACAGCGATTCCTGTAGCCGAAGCAAGAGGTGTGTTGATTGTGTCCGCTAAACAACAAACTGATAGACTGTTTGAATATACACCACTTCAAATCAAGCAAGCGCTTACAGGAAATGGTAGGGCTGAAAAGAAACAAGTGCAGTTTATGGTAAAAAATATTTTAGGTTTAAGTGCTATTCCAAAACCTGATGATGCGGCTGATGCACTTGCCGTTGCCTTAACTCACATGCAAACTAATTCAATAATGAGCGACAACTCAATGTAGGAGAATTTATGATTGGATTTATTAAAGGAATACTTCGAGAAAAGAATTTTGACCAAATCACTGTTGAAACAAATGGTGTTGGCTTTGTTTTGACTGTCACTAACAGTTGTATGGTCAGTCTTCCTGAAATTGATGAAGAAGTAAAAATTTATACCTACATGCACGTTAGAGAAGATGAAATTAGTTTGTTTGGCTTTGTTAGTCCTGAAGAAAAGAGATTGTTTTTACAACTCATTACAGTCAGTGGAGTTGGTAGCAAAACTGCCATTCAAATTTTATCTTGCGCTCGTATGAATGAGATTGTTTCGGCTATTGTAAATGAAGACGTTGATATAATTGCGAGATGTAAAGGAATTGGAAGAAAAACTGCTGAACGTATTGTTCTTGAATTAAAAGATAAGATAAAACCTTTCGATTATATCTTGCCTAATGAACAAGTTTTTGTCAATACTAACAATCAAAATATTGATGAGGCAGTCGTTGTATTAACTAGTCTTGGTGTCAATAAAAATAGGGCAACTGAGATTGCAAAGGAAGTAGCAGAAAAAAGCGATACTGCTGAAGAAATTGTTGCTAAAGCACTTCAATTTATGGGGAAATAGGAGTATTTATGAAAGTTTTAATTAATTTAAAAATGGCAAAAGATATTTTAAAGAGAGTGCAAAAATTTTTTGAAGAAAACAAATTTTCTAAAGATCTTTCAGGGAAAGTTGTAAAGAATACTGAACCATTAAAAGTGGAGGAAATCAAAAAAATATGTGATTTGCTTGAGGATTTAAATAAACTATATTTAACAAATAGTCAATCAAGACAATACGAAGAGAGTTTTACTATTTTAAATAATTATAAAGTGTTGCTACTGTTAGCACAAAAGAATAATTGGACTGAAATTTCAAGTTTACAGTTTTCTAAATCTGAATTTGATAAAAATGCCAATTATATTTTAGAAGAATACACCAAATAACAATTTTTTAATTATTAATTAAGGAGACATTATGGAAGAACGAGATAGATTTATATCAAGTACTAAAAATATGAGTGATGTTGAGATCGAAAACAAACTTCGACCTATGTCTTTTGACGAGTATATTGGACAAGAAAAGATAAAGAACAATCTTAAAGTTTATATTAGTGCTGCGAAGAAGAGAAAAGAAGCGCTTGATCATGTCCTTTTGTATGGACCTCCAGGACTTGGTAAAACTACACTTAGTCACATTATTGCGAACGAGATGGGTAGTCAAATAAAGATTACAAGTGGACCTAGTATTGAATCCGCTGCTGACCTTGCTGCAATTTTAACTAATTTAAATGCTAATGATGTTTTATTTGTCGATGAAATTCATAGACTTAGTAAATCGGTTGAAGAAATTTTGTATCCTGCTATGGAAGACTATGCGCTAGACTTTATCGTTGGTAAAGGACCAAGCGCTAGAAGTATGCGACTTAAAATTCAACCTTTCACACTTATTGGCGCTACTACTAAGGCTGGAAATCTTTCTAGTCCGTTGCGAGATAGATTTGGAGTGCTTTGTAGACTTGAATTATATTCAGTTAAGGAACTTGCGACTATCATAAATCGTTCGGCTAAAATATTTAATATTGAAATTAATAGTGAGGCTACTAATGAACTCGCGCGTCGCAGTCGTGGTACACCTCGTATTGCAAATAGACTGCTTAAGAGAGTTCGTGATTTTGTACAAGTCGAAGATAAGAATATTATCACAGTTGATGACGCAAAGAAGGCGTTGGATCTCATGGATATAGACGAAAAAGGACTTGATTTTGTAGATAAACGTGTAATGCTTGCTATGATTGAGAAGTTTGGTGGTGGACCGGTTGGCCTTGACACTCTTGCAGCAACTTGCAACGAAGAAGTGTCTACAATAGAAGACGTTGTTGAACCATATTTACTTCAATTAGGCTTTGTTGTGAGAACCAATAGGGGTCGAATGGCGACTAGACTTGCTTACAAGCATTTTAACTTGCCTGTTCCAAAACATGTAGACTTTGACGAAGGTGAAAAAAATGACTAATCAAAATAAACAAGAGAAAAACCTTAAACTTTTGTCTAGTTATGACTATGATTTACCGGAGGAACTAATTGCTCAAACACCAATAGAAAAACGTGATGAGAGTAGGATGCTCGTCTTTAATAGACAAGACGAAAAAATAGGACATAAACATTTTAAAGATATTTTAGATTATCTTAAATCGGGAGATGTTTTGGTTGTCAATAATACAAGAGTGCTTCCAGCAAGAATATTTGCTTACAAAATGACAGGTGCTAAAATTGAACTTCTTTTACATAAAAGATACTCACTAACTGATTGGGAAGTCGTGATGGGAAACGCAAAACGTGTCCATGTTGGTGAAGTTTTGATAATAAATGAAGAACTAAAATGTGAACTGCTTGAAATTAAAGATGACGGTAATCGTGTTGTTAGATTTATTTTTACAGGAGTGTTTGAAGATATTTTAAACAGAGTCGGCACAATGCCACTTCCTCCTTATATTCACGAAAAATTGAAAGACAAAGAGAGATATCAAACAGTCTATAACAAAGTGGAAGGCAGCGCAGCCGCTCCAACAGCAGGCCTTCATTTTACCAATGAATTGTTAGATAAGATTAGAAGTAAAGGAATAGAAATTTTAGAAGTAACCCTAGATGTTGGTTTAGGTACATTTAGACCATGTAAAGTTGACGATATTACAAAACACGAAATGCACACTGAACATTATAGATTAAGTAAACAGGTCGCAGGTAGAATAAATCTTGCAAAAAGCGAAGGTAGACGAGTAATTGCAGTAGGAACAACTAGCGTTAGGACACTTGAAACTGTAGGTCGAAATGGCCTACCACTTAAAGAAAGCGAAGGGGATACAAGTATTTTCATTTATCCACCTTACGAGTTTAAAGTGGTTGACGCACTTATCACTAACTTTCATTTACCAAAAAGTACACTTATTATGCTAGTTAGCGCTTTCACAGGCTACGATAACACAATGGAAATTTATAAGACTGCAGTGCAAGAAAAATATAGGTTCTTTTCTTTCGGCGATTGTATGTTTATTGAATAGGGGTAATTATGGCAATTTTTTGTACACTTTATTATATTTGTAGTTATATTTGTGCAGTACCACAAGTCGTTAAACTTATCAAAACAAAATCTAGCAATGATTATAGTTTATGGGCATATGGTATTTCAACAATTGGACTAATATGCTGGTCAATCTATATCTTTACTACTCAGCAACATTCAATAGTATATATTGGCACAGTTGTCGATTTACTTTTGATACTTTTGGAGGATGTTTTAATTTTAATATTTTATAAATTTAAGAAAGATAAAAATTATGAAAGAAAAGTTTAGTTACGAAGTATTACACATTGATAAAAATAGTGGTGCGAGAACGGGAGTGCTACATACACCTCACGGTGATATTTTTACGCCTATTTTTATGCCGGTTGGAACGCTTGCTACTGTCAAAAGTTTAACAAGTGATGACCTGTATGACCTTGATGCTCAAATTATTTTAGCGAACACTTACCATCTTCACATTCGACCAGGTGACGAGTTAATTAAGCGAGCAGGAGGACTACATAAATTTATGAATTTTTCTAGGCCGATGCTTACTGACTCTGGTGGATTTCAAGTCTTTTCTTTGTCAGGAATTAGAAAAGTAACTGACGAAGGAGTTGAGTTTAGAAATCATTTGTCAGGCGAAAAAATGTTCATTAGCCCTGAAAAAGCGATTGAAATTGAGAATAATTTAGGCGCTGATATAATTATGGCGTTTGACGAATGTACCGAGCCAGGTGTCACTCACCAAAAAGCCGAAAAAGCCATGAATAGAACTCTAAATTGGCTTGACAGGTGCTACAAAACGCACAAGAACGACAATCAACTATTGTTTCCAATAGTGCAAGGAAATTTCTATAAAGATTTAAGACTAAAAAGCCTAGAAGAAACAAAAAAATATTGTAAATGTGGAATTGCCATCGGTGGACTTTCAGTAGGTGAACCAAAAGAAACTATGATTGAAATGCTGGACGTTATGAAGGACCACTATCCAGAAAATCAACCTAGATATATGATGGGAGTAGGTAGTCCTGACTATATTTTTGAAGGCGTAGAACGTGGAATTGATATGTTTGACTGCGTTTTACAAACTCGTGTTGCTCGTAACGGACTTGCTATGACGAGCAAAGGTAAAGTTGTCCTTAAAAACGCAAAATACAAAGAAGATTTTAGTTCATTAGACGAAAATTGTGACTGTTATTGTTGCACGCATCACACAAAAGCATATCTCCATCATTTAGTAATGTGTAATGAGATTTTAGCGGCAAGACTACTTAGTTTACATAATATTCGTTTTACGCTAAACATGATGAAAGATATGCGTGAAGCAATTAATAATGATAGATTTTTAGAGTTTAAAAAAGAGTTTTATTTAAACTACGGGATCAAAGATTAAATTCGACAAAAATCAAACAAAATATTTAATTTGTACAATAAAAATAATTTGACAAGTTAAAATTTTATTTGATATAATACAAACGTAAAAGGGGAATATATGCAAAGTTTAGAAATTATTATTGTTATTGTTTTATTAGTTGTTTTAGTGGCACTATTTGCTCTTTCTTATTTTAGAAAGAAAAAATTTAACGACAGCCTTAACGAATTGAGAGAGGAGTTAAAGAAAGGCGACAAGGTTATGACAGACTCTGGAATTGTGGGAGAAGTTGTTGACTCTTACACTGAGGACGAATATAAATATGTTGTCCTTAAATCAGGAAAAGGAAACAATACGGGATTCTTCACAGTCCACGCTAATGCAATTTATTATGTTTTTGGTAAAGATGACTCTGTTAAAAACGAAGAAAAGAAAAAGATAGTCATTACTCCAAAAAAAGAAACAGAATCAAAGCCAACTGAATCAAAAGAGGAAACAGAAAAGGTAACAAAAACAAAAGAAACAGAAGAAAAGAGTGGCGAAAAGGCTGAATAAATAATCTAAAAAATATAGTTTATTAAATTATATTTATTGTATTTAAAAAAGAGATATAGTTTCTATATCTTTTTTTAATAAAATTTAAATTTTCTAGTGGTTATTAAGTTAATTGGTAATTGATTTTGTTTTCGATAAAAATTCCTTTTTTTTTGTG
>JAZRUZ010000052.1:0-8846 GCA_045598895.1 Candidatus Onthoplasma sp.
AAAAAATATAAAATTTTAAAAATTTTGACATGTTTTGGTTAAATTCCTGCTATTACGTGTTAACTTGTCGTCAGGAGGAAATATGAAATTTATACCACTTTTTGATAGAGTGCTTATAAAACCTATCGATAATGAAAAAGAAAAATCTTGTTTAGTTATTCCTGACACAATTAAAGACAGACCAGAAATTGGCTATGTAAAATGTGTGGGCGAAGGAGAAAACTTAAACAATGAAAAAATCGAAATGAAAGTTAAGGTCGGCGATAAAGTATTGTTTAACAAGTTTGCCGGAAACGACATTGATTTAGATGGCGAAAAACTATTAGTTTTAAGACAAATTGATATTATAGGAGTGTACGATGAGAGAGAAGATAATTGTTAATGGAGAAACTGCTCGAAACAAACTACTTAAAGGAGTTGAAACTCTTGCCAATGCTGTAAAAATCACGCTTGGACCAAAGGGTCGAAATGTAATAGTTGACCATATTAGACAAGAGCCTATTGTCACAAATGACGGAGTGACAATTGCTAGTGAAATAGTAGTGCATGATGAAATAGAAGATACAGGAGTATCTGTTCTTCGTGGTGCTTGTACAAAGACAAACAATATTGCAGGTGACGGAACGACAACTGCCACAGTTCTCGCTGAAAATATTTTTAAAGAAGGGTTGAAATGCTTTAATACAGGCGCAAACCCAATTCTTCTTAGAAATGGAATAAAGAAGGCAACAAGCTTTGTAGTAAACGAACTTAAAACAAAAGCAAAAGAAGTCAAAACAAATAAAGACATTTGTCAAGTGGCTTCAATTTCGGCAGGAAGCGCCGAAACAGGCGAAATTATAGCAAAGGCATACGAACATGTTGGTCTTGATGGAGTTATTACCATTGAAGAAGGCAACAACACAAACACAATTTTAACAATCACTGAAGGTCTTAAATTAGGTAGAGGTTATATAAGCCCTTATATGTGCAGTGACCAATCTAAAATGATTGCAGAGATTGACAATCCTTACATCTTAATTACTGATAAAAAAATAACAAATATTAATGAACTTTTACCTATAATTGAAAAAGTAAATTCAGTAGGTGGAAAACTCTTCATTATTGCCGAAGATATTGAAGGCGAAGCGCTTACAACTTTAGTTGTAAACAATATGCGCAAAACATTCTCTTGTCTTGCAATAAAAACTCCTTTCTTTGGCGATAAGAGAAAGAAAGTGTTAGATGATGTAGCCTTAGCAGTAGGTGGAAAATTCTTTGCGACTGATATTTATCCTACGTTAAAAGATGTAACCCTAGATGATTTAGGACATTGCGAAAAGGTAAAAGCAGATAAAGACCAAACGACGATTATAGGTGCAATTGGCGACAAAGAAAAGATTAAACAAAGAGTAAAAGAATTAAAAGAAGAATTAAAAACTACCATTGGTGATTTTGATAGGTCAACCTTGCAAGGAAGGATTTCTTCATTAAATGGTGGTATTGCTGTCATTAAAGTTGGTGCAATGACTGAACTAGAGATGCGTGAAAAGAAACTTCGAATTGAAGACGCCTTAAATGCGACACAAGCAGGAATAAACGAAGGTATTATTGTTGGTGGTGGGGTGGCGCTCCTTAAATGTAGGAAATCTCTTGATGAGTATATTGAGACTCTGTCAGGTGACGAAAAATTAGGTGCACAAATTGTAAGTAAAACTTTAGAAGTGCCAATTAGACAAATTGCTAAAAATGCAGGTGTTGACGACGGAGTAGTGGTTGATAAAGTCATTTCAAACGAAAACGAAAATTTTGGCTATGATGCGCTGAACGACAAATACGTTGACATGTTTGAAGCAGGAATTATTGATCCACTATTAGTTACCCGAACAGCATTAGAGTGTGCAGGAAGTGTCGCTTCGACTTTACTTACAACTGAGTGTGTAGTAATCCAAGATAAAGATAAACTTAGTGATGAAGAAAAATTGTGTAGATAATTTTTCTATCATTTATATTTATTTAATAAAATTTACACACAAAATATATTGCATATAATTTATACAATGTTTATTAATTTTAAAAAATATTTAACTTTATGTTAAATTTCAGCATAAATTTCCCTTAAAAAATCCATGGTAAATGCCATGGATTTTTTTATAAATTATTTAATTTTTCAGTTAAACTATTTTTAGTTTCAACTAGATAGTTATAACGATTTTGTTCTTTTTCAACCAAATCTTTAGGAGCACGTTCTACAAAGTTGGGATTACTTAGTCTACCACCTAAAAGATTTATTTCGGCTTCTAGTTTATTGAGTTCTTTTTCAATTCTCTCTTTTTCTTTAGCAGTGTCAATTATTTCACTCTTTATGAAACTAAATTCACCAAGAAGGTCAACGAAGTCTATTGTTTCAACATCAATATTGTCCGTAAACATAATTGAATTAATATTTACCATTTTTTGTAGTACAGGCTCAGCAAGTTTTATTGTTTCAATATTCTTGTTGTTTGATAGAACAATTAAATTTAATTTTTTATTCGGTTCTACATTCATGTTGAGTCTTACTTCACGAATTTTTTGAATTAAAGAGATAATTTCATCAACTTGTTTTTCTTCAGTTTCATAGTTAAAGTAAGTTTTTGCATAGTCTTGATTTATAAGCAAACCTTCACCAAAATTAGAATAGATATCTTCAGTTATAAATGGAATAATAGGGTGAAGCATTTTAAGAATATTAATAATTATCTCTTTAAATGTCGCTACTGCGTAGGCTCTTTCGTCTTCATTGGTTGAATAAACGAAAGGTTTACTTAATTCTACATAATAATCGCAGAAGTCGTCCCAAACGAAATCGTACATTTTGTTAACTGCCTGACAAATATCAAGATTTTCCATAAGTTTGTCGATTTCAAGTAAGGTTGAATTCATCTTACTAATTATCCATTTGTCATAAATGTTTGTTTTAGTTATGTCAAAATCAACATGCTTTGCTTGACTGATACAATTCTCAAGGAATTTACCAGAGTTCCAAACTTTGTTTATGAATTTTCTATCTTCCAAAATCTTTTCTTCGCTAAATCTAAAGTCATTACCTGTTCCATTTTTTACAATTAAACTAAATCTTAAAGCGTCGGCGCCGTATTTTTCAATAATTTCAATAGGATCAACACCATTATTAGAAGATTTACTCATCTTCTTTCCTTCGTCGTCACGCACAATACCATTGATTAAAACTTTACTAAATGGAATATCTTTCATTATCTTTGTGCTGAGCATAACCATACGTGCAACCCAGAAGAAAATAATGTCTTGAGCAGTAACTAAGGTTGAAGTAGGGAAGAAAGTCTTAATGTCGAGAGTATCATTAGGATAACCCATAGTCGAGAAAGGCCACATAGCAGAACTGAACCAAGTATCAAGCACGTCTTCTTCTTGGTGAATATGAGTGCTACCACATTTTGAACAAACTGAAGGGGCAGAAGTTTCTACCATCATGTTGTCACAATCTTCGCAGTAATAAGCAGGAATTCTATGTCCCCACCACAATTGACGAGATATACACCAATCACGAATATTTTCAAGCCAATTTCTATAAATTTTTTCAACTCTATTTGGTATTATTTCAATTTTACCTTCGTCTACGACCTTCAAAGCATCTTTTGCCATGTCGTCCATTTTCATAAACCATTGTTTACTAATCATTGGCTCAACTGCATTATGACAACGATAGCAGTGACCTTTGCTTACGACATAAGGTTCAATCTTTTCAATTAGTCCTTCTTTTTCAAGATCTTCAATAAGTTGTTTACGACATTCAAATCTATCAAGACCTGCGTATTTTCCACAGTTTTCGTTCATAGTTCCATCAGCGTTCATGACGTTGATTGCTTCGAAATTGTGTCTTAAACCAACTTCGTAGTCGTTAGGATCGTGGGCTGGAGTGATTTTAACAGCGCCTGTACCAAAATCTTTCTCAACATAAGGATCAGCAATGATAGGAATAAGTTTGTCGGTTGCTGGAAGTTTAAGCATTTTGCCTAACTTATCCTTAAATTTTTCATCTTCAGGGTTGACAGCAACACAAACATCACCGAAAAGTGTTTCAGGACGAGTTGTAGCGACTACTAAATAACCATTTCCGTCAGCGTAAGGGTAGCGAATATACCAAAATGAAGAATTAATGTCTTCGTGTTCAACTTCGGCATCGCTTAATGCTGTTTTACAAGTTGGGCACCAATTTATGATTTTTGATCCACGATAAATTAAGCCATCGTCGTACAAGTCTTTAAAAACTCTTAAAACTGCAATTTGCCTATCTTCGTCCATTGTAAAAGCGCATCTGTCCCAATCGCAAGAACAACCTAAATATTTAAGTTGAGTTTTAATTCTTCCACCGAATTTATCGTTCCATGCCCAAGCACGTTTTAAGAATTCGTCACGACCTAAATCTTGTTTTGAAATGCCTTCCTTTTTAAGTGCTTCAATGATTTTAACTTCAGTCGCAATTGATGCGTGGTCAGTTCCGGGAATCCACAAAGTATTTGCGCCTTTCATTCTCTTGTAACGAATTAAAAAGTCTTGTGTCGTGTTGTTTAGTGCATGACCTATGTGGAGTTGTCCTGTGATGTTTGGTGGTGGCATTATTATTGAATAATTCTCACCTTTGTAGTCAGGATCAAAATCTGATTTTGGCTTAAAAGCGCCTTTAGTTTGCCAAGTTGAGTAAATTTCACTTTCACGAACTTGAGGATTAAAAGTTTTTTCCATAATTTTCTCCTTTAAAAATAAAAAAACCTTGCAAATTGCAAGGACGAATATATCGTGGTACCACCTTACTTCGAATAAAATTATTCCTTATTTTTACTAACGTAATTTTCACCTACGCGATCGTTCTACTATACTTCTTCGATCGAACTCGTTCGCTACCTTCACTAAATTTATCTTTTAAGTGCTTCCAGCCTGTGACACTTATTCTCTTTAAGTTTTGTTTAGTTACTCCTCGAACTTTTATTTCGTTTCTCGCTTTAAATTTAGCACAAAATTTTCTTGTTGTCAATCGAAAAAAATAATTTGTTGCATAATTTAATTTATTTTCTTGACAATGTTTTTTTATTTGCTATTATATTAAAGGAGAAAAAATGAAAAACTATTATTTAATTAGAACACCAAAATTTACTATTTGTGTTCAAGATAAAAACTTACTTGAAGAAATTAAAACTGCTATGAAAAAAGCAAAAATTGGTATTGGTGTTTACGTTATTAATGAAGAAGAAAGAAAAGATAGACGTTATGCTATTTTTTCAAGCAGTGCTCAATTTTTAAGAATGTATCCAAGATACGCTCAATATTTTGAAATTAAAAACGAATTAAATGGAACGATTTAATAATAAAAAAATAATTGACAATGAAGAACATATTTTCAAGAAAAGTCTTGGACAAAATTTTTTATTCGATAAGAACTTGCTAACTGCTATTGCAAACGACGGAGATGTGACGAAAGATGATATTGTTTTAGAAATTGGGGCAGGAGCAGGAACTCTTACTGAAATTTTAGCAAACAAGGCAAAAAAAGTAATATCGTTTGAAATTGATACGTCTTTAATTCCAATTCTTGAAAAGAAGGCAGAACAAAATAAAAATATAGAATTTTATTTTACTGATTTTCTTGAATTTGACCTTAAGAAATTAGATTTTAAGAAAGCAAAAGTTGTTGCTAACATACCTTATTATATAACGACACCAATTATCTTTAAATTGGTAGATAGTATTGATAGATTTGACTCAATTTTAGTCCTTGTTCAAAAGGAAGTGGCAGAGAGATTTTCGGCCGACAGTGGAAACAAAAATTATGGTGTAACAAGCGTTATTTTACAGTCAATATTTGATGTCACCATGCCTAGGATAATTAAGAAAGAGTGTTTCACTCCAAGTCCTAAAATTGATAGCGCATTATGTAAACTCGTCCCTCATAACAAATATAAGATTTCATCATTTGAAAAGTTTAAAGAATTTGTGCATTTATCATTTTCTATGAGAAGAAAGACGTTAATTAATAATTTAAAAAATAAGTATTGTAAGGAACAAATTATTTCAAGTTTAGTTAGTCTAAATTACAAGGAAACAACAAGACCAGAAGAAATAAGTGTAAAAGATTTTATTAGTCTTTTTGAATTGCTAAAATAATTTAGCAATTTTTTTATTTTAACAAAAATGTTTTACATTTTATAATAAAATCGTTAGATTAAATTGTATGCAAAAAGTAATAGAAATAAACTTTTGAAATTTTTTAGTTTTAATTTTAAAATTTTTAAAACTTTGTTTGACATCAATCGACATAATTTATATAATTTAATTATAAATAGCAAAAATATTCTAAACTTTTAGGTTATTTTATGTCGAAATTGTAGATACTAATTTAAACATTTCGACATTTTGAGGGGTTATGTTTAAAAAGGTTTTGAAAGTATTTGGAATCGTCTTAGGTTCGGTAGCAGTTTTTGTTGGCGCTGTAATAGGCGTCATGTTTGCTATGGGAAAATTCAAAACACCTATTATATATCCCGACGAAATTTATTTTGAAAATTCTACATTAGTCGTAACCTATAACGAATTGGATAATATATACTCTTTTAGAATTACAGGTATAAATGAGAATGGTAAGTCCGTCAATAAAAAAGACTGCGTAATAACAGTCGCTAGTGGCGCAAAATACATAACTTTCACTGATCTTGATGAAGACGATAAAATATCTACCAACAAATATCGTGTAAAATGCAATGAAGATATTAATTTTTCTGTTGTAAAAGACTCTTATTTTAACAACGACAATTTATCTAGAAAAGTTGTAATTAATGCAAAGACTGATTATGACGAACATAATTTAAATGCAACTAATTCACAAACCATATGGATTGATAAAGAAATAGATTCTGTTTTGGTTAAGGAAGGGGATCACGGACAAATCTCAATTACAGAAGGTGGTAGTCAACTATTGACAATAGGCAAAGATAGTGAAAACTTCTTGATTGACTACAACGTTACACCTGATTTATCTTTAACAGCACTTAACGGATTAAATAGTTACAATGGCAAAGATATTTATTTATACTATGACGCAGTTGTTGAAGGCGTAAGGAAGTATGTTTTAATAAATAAAACATCTATTGAAAATAAATTTAGTGATATTTTTGCATACGACGAGGGATTTAATAAATTTTCTTTTATTCCTTCAATCGAAGGCGAATACAAATTTAAGATAGTCACTTTTAAATCATTAAATGACAAATTAAGTTTTGGCTCATTAGATAGAGAAATTTCAAGTTTTGATGATTATTCTAAACTATACGTAAAAGATTTTGCAATCAACGTTGTTCCTACAGATGTTGAGAGAGTTTATTTCAACAATACTAGACCTATTAACCTTAATTTATTTAGCGAAAATGACTACATTACGTTAAATGGTAGTAATGGGAAAGAAAATGTCAACGAAACTGACCTTGAATTAAGTATGATTCGAGATGGTAACTTATATAGTGGTCGTTTTGGTGAAATTGAATTTATTAAAAATAACGAATTATTAGATAAAATCGTAACTGAAAATGTTGCTTTGACCTTCAAGACAAAAGATGGGGAAGAATACACTGAACTTGTTACAAATTCGCTAGACAAGTCAAAATTTATTAAGTCTAAAATTAAATTAGGTTCAATTGGTAGTAAAGATGTTTTTGTAATAGATTATATACAAGAAACAGACCCTGAAACAAAAAATTACTATAGCACAAATGGAATTTGTGTTGGTTTCTATTCAGGTGAAACATTGAATTCTATAGGATTCATTCCGGTAGGTTGTTATATGACTTTCTTAAGTGAGAAAGAAGGTAACTTTAATCCTACTAACTTTGACTTTAGTATTGTTGAACAAGTCTTGAAAGATGGCGACATAAACAATAGAAGTTTTAAGATTATTGCAAATAATATTCCAACTTTAAATGCAAATGAAAATTTACAATTATGTTTGTTGGTTGTTAATGGACATGGAATTTTTGATGTCGACAACTTCTTTAATACTCTCAAGACTGAAGTTAGTGAAGAGACTTTGAATTTTGACTATAACAGTGAATTTGTAGAAAATAGAAAATTAAATTTATATGTAGATTACACAAAAGCAATTAAAGAAGGATCAATAGATGTTAATTCTTTAATAAATATCAATAAAGGTAGTTATAAAAAATTAGTTTTCTTAGTTAAGAAAGAAGATGTTTTATTTGATACAGATTTTTACAACTTATTGGTTGCTAAAAACAAAAGTGAAGAACTTATTTCGTTGGGCGAAAATTATTTTGTAATTGGCGAATTTAATCCAAGTTTCACTGAATTTAATAATGTCATTAAATTATTAGAAAATTTAAATAAGAAATCTATTGATATTTATCCAGCTCAATTGATTTGTCATAAAGATAAATCAATTAAAGATTTCTTAACTGATGGTGGATCAGATGGTGGATCATATAGAATTTTAGAAGATAAGAAACTTACATTACAACTCGATTATAAGATAGATGATAATAACGTTTTGTTTGAATTGTACGATTACGACAGCAGAAAAATAGAAGGCGAAGATAAATCTTTATTTGAGAATTCTACTGCGTCAATTGTTATCTCAAGCACTGATGCAGATATGCTTATAAATTTTTACAACTTAAATAAAGATGACTTTGAAGACTTTATCGTAGCAAATTATCCAGAAAATGTTAGTTTAGATGATACTAATCCTATAATACTTAATAATAATGGTACAATCGCCATTAACTTAGTTGTTGGAGATATGTTGTCTATTGACAAAAATATCGAAATAACTTTCCCGAATTTCT
>JAZRUZ010000053.1:0-12277 GCA_045598895.1 Candidatus Onthoplasma sp.
AACTGCTACTATAGATAGATATAATAGGGCTATAGTTAAATACAAAAAATATTTTGAAAATTTAAATAAAGATGGTGAAAAATTTGGTATATAAAGCGAACAAGTGTTCGCTTTTTTAAATATACTCTAATTTTTCTTTTAAAATTGACAAGGCTTTTGTTTCAATTCTAGATATGTAACTTCTACTTATTTTCATCATATCTGCAACCTCTTGCTGAGTGTACTCCTTGTCGCAATTTATGCCATAACGTAGACTAATAATTTGGTATTCTCGTTTTGTTAAATGTTCTTTCATTAAGTTTTTTACTTGTTTTATTGTGATTTTATTTTCGACTATTGTGTGAGTATCTTTATCTCTATTATCTGGAATAATGTCACGAAGTGTCATTTCACAGCCGTCTTTATCAACACCAATTTGTTCATCAATACTAACACAAACTTTATGTTTTTTATTAGCTCTAAGTAGCATTAAAATTTCATTTTCAATGCAACGACTTACATACGTTGATAGTTGACTTCCTTTGTTTAATTTAAAACTATCAATTCCTTTAATTAATCCGATTGAGCCTACCGATAATAATTCGTCTGCTTCAGCGCTTCCGTTGTATTTTTTGCTAACATGTGCAACTAATCTTAAATTATGTTTAATTAGTAGATCTCTAGCGTATTTATCTCCATTTTGCATTTTTTCAACTAAATCATTTTCTTCTTTTTGAGTTAAAGGTTTAGGAAAACCTGTAAATTCGCTGACGTAACCATGGAAAAACATAAGTTTTGCCATAAATTGACCAATAGTCTCAATTACCATATAATCTCCTAGTTAGGTATATGTCGAAATTTGTCTAAACTTGCCTGACCAGGTTTTTTTTGTTTTAGTTTTTGGTTTTTCTTTTTGTTGACTAATTTAGTCTAATTTGATAAAATTAAAATCATGAATAAACAAGATAAGATTCGCAATTTTTGCATTGTGGCGCATATTGACCACGGAAAGTCTACGCTTGCTGATAGATTGATGGAGTATACAGGAGCAGTTGCAAAACGTGATATGGAAGAGCAACTACTTGATAGTATGGATATTGAGAAAGAACGTGGTATCACGATTAAACTTACTCCTGCTACAATGAAATACAATTACAAAGGCGAAGAGTATACGCTTAACCTCATTGACACGCCAGGACATGTCGATTTTTCGTATGAAGTAAGTAGGTCACTTGCTGCCTGCGAAGGAGCTATTCTTGTAGTAGATGCAACACAAGGTGTGCAGGCGCAAACTCTTGCTAATGTCTATCTTGCGCTTGACGCCAATCTTGAAATTTTACCTGTTATTAATAAAATTGATTTACCTAGTGCTGAAATTGAGAATACAAAGAAAGAAATCGAGGACGTTATTGGCATACCTTGTGATGAGGCATGTGAAATTAGCGCAAAAACAGGATTAAATATTGAGTCGGTTTTAAATGCAATTGTAGAGAAAGTGCCTGCTCCAAAGGGTGACGAAAACAGACCACTAAAAGCACTAATTTTTGATAGTTATTACGATAGTTATAAAGGCGCTGTCAGCATGGTTAGAATTTATGACGGAACAGTGAAAGTAGGTGACGAAATTTTGTTTATGCAAACTAATAGAAGTTTCATTGTCACTGAAGTAGGAGTTTATACTCCAGATCCTGAGCAAAGAGATAGTTTATCGGCAGGCGAAGTAGGATATATTGCTGCGTCAATTAAGACGGTAGTTGACACTAAAGTCGGCGATACAATCACTCTTAAAAACAACCCAATTGAAAAAGCGTTAGACGGATACAAGGAAGCGACTAGTGTTGTGTTTTGTGGTATCTTCCCGTTAGATGGCGATAAATATCAAGAATTAAATGACGCACTAGAAAAGTTAAAATTGAATGATGCTAGTATACATTTCACTAAAGAAACTTCAGTTGCACTTGGACACGGATTTAGATGTGGCTT
Organism: Candidatus Onthoplasma sp.; assembly: GCA_045598895.1. Lineage (GTDB taxonomy): Bacteria > Bacillota > Clostridia > Christensenellales > UBA1242 > Onthoplasma. The sequence goes on from JAZRUZ010000053.1 coordinate 1,963, forward strand.
TTTAGGTCTACTACATATGGAAATTATCACCGAACGATTAGAAAGAGAATTTGGGCTAGACATTATTACGACTGCACCTAGCGTTGAATATAAAGTGTATAATCAAAAAGGCATGTGCTTTAATGTAACTAATCCAAGCGAAATGCCAAATATGGCCACTATTTCTAAAATGGAAGAACCTATTGTAAAAATGGAGATAATTACACCTAAAGATTATTTAGGTGGTATAATGGATCTTTGTAGTGATAGGCGTGGTGAGTACCATGATATGCAATATATTGATTCTAACCGAACAAAATTGATTTATACAATGCCATTAAATGAAATAGTTTATGACTTTTTTGACAAAATTAAATCAATTAGCAAAGGCTATGCTAGCATGGATTACGAATTAAGTGGTTATGGAGAAAGCAACCTTGTTAAACTAGATATTCTTTTAAATGGTGAAATCTGTGACGCATTATCAATAATAGTACATAAAGACAAAGCGTACGCTCGAGGTAGAGCACTTTGTGAAAAATTAAAAGATGTAATTCCAAGACATCTGTTTGAAATTCCTATTCAAGCAGTGATTGGAGGTAAGGTTATCGCTAGAGAGACAATTTCAGCAATGCGTAAAGACGTTCTTGCAAAATGTTATGGTGGAGACGTAACTAGAAAGCGAAAACTTCTTGAAAAACAAAAAGAAGGTAAGAAACGTATGAGAAGGTTAGGAAGCGTAGATATTCCTAGTGAAGCCTTTGTAACAATATTAAAATTGGACGATTAAAATGATTGAAAAATTGACAAAAAAAGATGCAAGTAAATATTTAAAATTTGGCAAAAATACTTTGCCATTTTTACCAGACGAGTTGGTAAAAGATAAGGTAGAAATAGACTATCTACAAAGAATTCAAACCAATCCTAATCATTTAAGAATATTATCGTTAATGCTTTGGATAAGGAAGAACGTTAAGTCTGGAGATTCTGTGTTTAATAAACAAAATAAATTTAAGCGTACCAGTAAAGAAATTTGGGAGAGTGGTGTTGCTACAGGTTGCACAGACTATGCAATGCTTTTTTGCACTTTTGCGAGACAATTAGGCATCCCAACTACCTTCTTACAAACTGTCAGTGACGAAACATTAAATGAAATTAAAAATGGAGAAATACGAAACATATTTAAAGGGCACTCTTTTTGTGAATGTTTTATAGACGGACAATGGATTTTATGTGATCCAACTACAATTTCTGTTACATATCACTACAATTTACCTACGTTTAATTTACATTACAAAGTGGGAGAATTTACTTGTTTTACAGCATTAGATAGAAATATTGAAAAGAGCCTTTATAAGTCAATCTATCATCATAATCAAATTTCAATTAGAAAAATTAAGAATATAATTAACGAGAATAGTTTAAATCGTTAGGAAAAAATTGTTTTTTAGGTTATAATATAAAAAAATAGGGGTAATTATGGAAAAGAAACCAATGGGAATGTATGTTCATATTCCTTTTTGCAGTAAAAAGTGTGATTATTGTGACTTTGTGTCTTTTTCTATGGATAAGAAGGCTCAACAACAATATTTACAAGGTCTTTTTGCTGAAATAGATATGGTTAAAAAAGATTTTTACGATGAGACTTTTGATACACTATATATTGGTGGCGGGACTCCAAGTATTCTTTATGAAGGTTTTATTGCAAGTTTGACTAGAAAACTATATTCCTCTTTTCATTTTGCCGAAAAGACTGAATTTACAATTGAGTGTAATCCTTCATCTTTCACAAGAGAAAAGTTCTTTGAGTATGTAGAAGCAGGTGTAAATAGAATAAGTATTGGAGTACAATGCTTAGATAGTAAACTTTTGCATGACCATGGCAGGTATCAAACAATGGAAAGTGTAAATAACACTTTTAAAATTCTCAAGGATAGCGAATTTCCAAATGTTAATGGTGATGTGATGCTAGGTCTTCCTGGACAAAGTGTTAGTTCAGTTTTAAGTACAGTTAATTATCTAATCCAACAACGTTGTAAACATATTTCTGTATATAGTTTGCAAGTAGAAAAACACACTGCATTATATGAAAAGGTATCGAAAGGTAAAGTACATCTTCCTAACGATGAGAGAACTTTGAAAATTTATAATAAAGTTTGTAAAGTGCTTAAGGATAATGGTTTTAATAGATATGAAGTTTCAAATTTTGCTAAACCTAGTTTTGAGAGCAAACATAATTTAAAATATTGGCAAAATGTAGATTATTTAGGCTTAGGTGTCGCTGCGCATAGTTATATAAATGGATATAGATACCATAACACAAAACGACTAGATACTTATATGGATAATCTTAAAAATGATAAAAGTCCAATTTATGAAAAAGAATACGTAACAGATAATGAAAAAAGAACAGAAAGAATTATGCTTGCACTTCGTACTAAAAAAGGCTTGAATTTAAAAGAATTTAAACAGGAATTTAATGAAGACCTATTAAAAACTAAAACTCAAGAGTTACGAGCATTGTTGCACAATGGAATGTTAGAAATCGTTGACGATTATCTAAGAATAACAGAAGATTATTTTTATGTTTCTAATAGTATAATTGTTGAATTATTAAATTAGTATCTATTAAAATATCAATATTTTATTGACAAAATTTGATTTTTTGATATAATGTAGATAAATATTTTACACACGGAGAAATTATGAAATTAATCAACAAATTGTTCTACGAGAATACTTGCAGCGATTATTTATATAAGAATTTAATTACTTATATGGATTTTCAAGATTTTTGTAGAGAAATAGATACTAATATAGACAAATCCGTTCAAGACCTGTTTATAGACAATTTTGTTCGTTGGAATTTGAAGTACGATAACATTCCAGATAAATTGAAATATGATATTAATTTTCTTTCAAAACTTTGTTTAAAAAATAAAAACATCGTAAATCAAATAGAGAAAAAAGATTATAATTTATATATGAGAATAGTTATAAGATGTGGTGAAGTTACAAACGAAATTAAAGTAGCAAATAAAATAATATAATCCTTTGGTTTTACTAAAGGATTTTTTTATTTAAAAAATTTTAAAATTTTACAAAAAAGTTGTCATTTTTCGTTGACAAAAATTAGCAAAGTGAATAAAATAGAGTTAGCAGTCATATAATAAGAGTGCTAAAAGGAGTCGATTTGAACGCAGACGAAAAGAGTAAAAGAAAGCGCGAAATAGTTTATATTGCTGTTGATGAATATATTAAAACTGCAGAACCAATAACTAGTGGTGAACTTAATTTAAAATTTACTGATATTAGTTCGGCAACAATTCGAAACGAACTAAACGCATTAGAGAGTATGGGATATTTTAAACAAGTTCATACTTCAGGTGGTAGAATACCTACTGCTAAAGCATACAAGGAATATGTTGAGAATATTATAGCAAGCGACAAACTTGATACTAAATCAATTGAGAAAGTGCTAGACAATTATGAAAGCAAATCTCTCAGTTTAATTAGTACGTTGTCAACACTTGCTAAAAAGTTAAGCAAGGCTACAAATTGTCCTGCAGTTTTAGTTAAACATGGACTTTCTAATCTTATTATTAAAAATATTCAAATTATACCTTTAATTCAAAAAGACGCTTTGCTTTTAATAGAAACTAATGCGGGAATTATTGACGACAACTTGAATTTAGATCCAAATATTGAACGAAGTGCATGTAATGAGGCCGGAGAGTATTTAACTAAACATTTCAAAGATAAAACTATTGGATTTATGATAGAAAACATTAACAAAGTATGTTTGTCTGCAGGAAGTCAAATTTTAGAGTTTAAGTCATTAATTGACGGCGTTGCTAACGCATTAATAGAAGTCATCAAAACGAAATGTGATGTACAAAACGAGAACCCAACAAGACTGCTTGATGGACTTAAAAATGACGAAATCGACGAAACAAAAGGTGTTTTTGAATTTTTACAAGATGCCGAAAGTATAGTTGATATTGTTAAAAACGATAATGACGGCTTGAATTTTATGGTAAGTGATGAAGATGGTAAACTTAAGGGTGGTATGATGATGAGTGCTCCAATTGTAATAAATGGTGTACCTATCGCAAACCTTGCACTTGTGGGGCCAAAAAGAGTTGACTATTCACAAGTTGCTGCGGCCTTAAAGTTTATTGTTGGTCAAATAGAAAATGATAAAGGAGATGCGAGTGAGTAAAGAAGAAAAAGTTAAAAAATGTGACAATCCAGAATGTGAATGTAAAAATTGTACTTGTGAAGATTGTGAATGTGAAAATGGTGAATGTAATTGCGAAAATTGCGAAGGTAATGAAAAAATTGATTGCAACGAAACTAATAATAAAGAAACTGAACATGATTATCTAAAAGATTTGCAACGAGTGCAAGCCGAATTTGATAATTACAGGAAAAGAACTTTATCGAACCTTGCCGACGCTAGAACGGATGGATTTATTGAGGCAGTTACAGGTTTCCTTCCAGCGCTTGATAGTTTCAAAATGGCAACAAATATGATAACTGATAAAAATACCTTACTCGGCATTCAGTTTATTGAAAAAGGTATTTTAGATACACTTTCAAAAATGGGAGTAAATGTCATAGATACAACAGGGAAATTTGATCCAAACTTTCATCAGGCCATTGATACTGAAGACGTGGAAGGTTTTGAGTCTGGCGATATTATTAAAGAAGCATATAAGGGATTTACATATAAAGATAAAGTAATTCGCTACAGTCAAGTAGTGGTTAAAAAGTAGGTAAATATGATAAATAAATTAACAGAAAAGATAAAAGTGCAAAAAATAATAGTAAAAGAAAACAGTGGTATTCATGGAGTTTGCCCAGATTGTGGCAGTTTCTTGGATTATGATAAAATAAAAAAAGAGTATAATTGTTTAGGTACAAATTGTTGTTTTACTGCAGATAAATATGGCAATCGTATTTGGGATAATGAAATGAGAGATAAAAAATCAAACAAAAATAAGGTAAAAAGGCAAATTCAAAAAGAAATCAACGATTATTTAACTCGTAACGATTTATAATTTTACTTATACGTTACACTCATAAGTTCACATATTTTCTTATGAGCTTGATTAAATGAGATTTATCAATCTCAACAAAAATATGTCATCACTCACGATGTTCGTGTGTTCAGTTGGAGTAAGATAGGAAAAATTATATGCCAGCGTAAACTTGTGGCATATAAAAAATCCATAATTTCTACTCCTAAAAAATTTCTTATTCGTTTCACTCATAAGTTTTTATACGTTTTCTTATGAGTTATATTAAACAAGTTTAACAACTCAACAAAAATGTATAACTACTCACTACGTGAGTAACAAAATTTAAAGGAGTATAAATTATGGGAAAAATTATTGGTATAGATTTAGGTACAACAAATAGTTGTGTCGCAGTTATGGAAGGTAGTCAACCTACCGTTATTCCTAACAGCGAAGGTGGAAGAACTACTCCAAGTGTAGTAGGCTTCAAGGATAACGATAGATTAGTTGGTCAGGTAGCAAAACGTCAAGCAGTTGCTAATCCTGACAAGACTGTTATCTCAATTAAGAGAGAAATGGGAACCGACTACAAAGTCGATATTGACGGAAAGAAATATAGCCCTGAAGAAATCAGTGCTATGATTTTAGGAAAACTTAAGGCTGATGCTGAGGCTTATTTAGGTCAAAAAGTCACTCAAGCAGTTATCACAGTTCCAGCATACTTCCACGACTCTCAACGTCAAGCAACAAAGAATGCAGGAAAGATAGCAGGCCTTGAAGTTTTACGTATTATTAACGAGCCAACTGCAGCAGCACTTGCATATGGACTTGATAAATCAGATAGAAAAAATCAAAAGATTTTAGTATTCGACCTCGGTGGTGGTACATTCGATGTTTCAATCCTTGAGATTGGTGATGGTGTGTTCGAAGTTTTGTCTACAAATGGTAACACTCGTCTCGGTGGAGATGACTTTGATAATAGAATTATTGACCTTTTAGTTGATGAATTCAAGAAGGAAAATGGAATTGATTTAAGTCAAGATAAACTTGCTAAACAAAGATTGAAAGAAGCCGCTGAAAAGGCAAAAATTGAATTAAGTACACTTGCCCAAACTACAATCAGTCTTCCATTTATTACAGCAGATGCAACAGGACCTAAACACTTAGAATATACTTTAACAAAAGCAAAATTCGAAAGTATGATTAGTGACCTTGTTGAAGAAACGCTTAAATGCACTCGTTTGGCTTTAAAGGACGCAGGTTTAAGTAAAACTGATATTGCAAATGTAGTGTTGGTTGGTGGTTCTACTCGTGTTCCATGTGTTGTTGAAGCCTTAAGTAAAGAAATCCCTGTAAATCCATTTAAAGGTATTAACCCTGATGAATGTGTTGCAATTGGTGCTGCTATTCAAGGAGGTGTCCTTGGTGGCGAAGTTAAAGATGTATTACTTTTAGACGTAACTCCATTGTCACTTGGTATCGAGACATTGGGTGGTGTTTGCACTCGTTTAATCGAGAGAAACACTACTATTCCTACTAAGAAATCTCAAATCTTTAGTACAGCACAAGATAATCAACCAGGTGTAGAAATCAATGTTCTTCAAGGAGAACGTGAATTTGCGGCTCAAAATAAATCTCTTGGTAGATTCCAACTTACTGGCATTCCACCAGCACCTAGAGGAATCCCTCAAATCGAAGTTACCTTTGATATTGATGCCAACGGTATAGTAAATGTTAGTGCGAAAGATTTAGGCACAAATAAAGAACAAAAAATAACAATTACTGCTTCAACAAATTTAAGTGAAGACGAAATAAACAAGGCAGTAAAAGAAGCAGAACAATTTGCTGAAGAAGATAAGAAAAAACGTGAAGTAATTGACACTAGAAATAACCTTGACGCAACAATTTTAAACATCGAAAAGACTGTTAAAGATAATGCAGACAAGATTAGTGAAGATGATAAAAAGAAATTAACGGATGCAACAGAAGAAGCAAAGAAACACTTGACTGCCGAGTCTATTGATGAACTTAAGAAGGCTATGGAAGACTTATCTAATGTTTCTAACGAAGTATTCAGCAAGATGTACCAACAGGCAAGCCAACAAGCAAATCAAAATCCTAATCCAGATGGTGATAAACCAAAAGACGATGGCGACCCTGAGGTAGTAGTAGAATAAATTTAGATTGACTGTTTTTTAACAGTCAATCGTTATTCTTTTCTATATTCAAGCATATTAATATCTATTTAGGAGTTTTATGAATTATAAATTTAATGACGAAAAATTGTACTTTGAAGATAAAAAATTTGAATTAGATAAAATTAATTATTTTATGTGTAGTCCTAGTAAAATTAGGCATTGGTCATATGCAATTTTCTTGTCATATGGCGAAAAAATTTATGAACTACCCAACACTCAAAATAGAGATATAAATATAACAATTGATTGTTTAACCAATTTAATTAATGATGTGAATAGACATTTAGTAAAATTAAACAAAAATGAAATGACTATTGTAGATAACATTTCTGCTTTTAATTTTTATAACTTACGAAATTATGATATTACAATGCGAAAAATTGAATTAGATTTTGGTGACAATCAAAATGTTGTAATAGAAAATAAATCAAAAATACGAAAAATAATTAAATCAAATATAAAAGTAGAAGGAATTTAATATGTCTCAAAAAGATTATTACGAGACTTTAGGTGTAAGTAAAAACGCAACAGATGATGAGATAAAGTCAGCCTATAGACAGATGGCTAAAAAATATCATCCAGACTTAAACAAGACACCTGAAGCAGCAGAAAAATTTAAAGAAATTAATGAAGCATACTCAGTTTTAGGTGATAAACAGAAGAGGGCAAATTATGACCAATTTGGTCAAGCAGACGGTCCACAAGGATTTGGTGGATCAGGTTTTTCAGGCTTTAGTGATGGTGAAGGTTTTGGAGGTTTTGAAGACATATTTAACATCTTTTCTAACTTTGGTGGTAGAGGTGGCTCTCGCACTCGTCAAGAAGAAGGCGACGATATAGAAACTGATATTACTTTGTCTTTCACTGAGGCTGCTTTTGGAGTTGAAAAAGAAATCACTATTAATAGGAAAGAGCGTTGCCCTGATTGTCACGGAACGGGCGCAAAATCGTCAAGAGACTATGTGACCTGTAGCGAATGTAATGGAACAGGTCGAGTGACTTATACACAACAAACTCTTTTCGGCATGACGCGTACTACAGGTGCTTGTAGAAATTGTAATGGAAAGGGCAAAGTAGTTAAAGATAAATGTCCTAATTGCAGAGGTACAGGGCTTAAAAACGTCACTGCTAAAATTAAGGTAAAAGTTCCTGCTGGAATTGATAATGATCAAGTTATAAAGATGACAGGTCAAGGCAATCAAACTGCTTCAACTGACGGCATTCCAGGAGATCTTAGAATTCTTGTTAAAGTACAACCTCATAGTCTACTTACTAGAAAAGGCTTTGATTTATATGTAGACGTATATGCTCCAATTACAACACTTTTATTAGGTGGTAAGGTTGAAGTTCCAACCCTTAAAGGTACGACAACAATAGATGTTGCACCTTTGACTCAATCTAACACAAAATACACACTTAAAGGCAAAGGAATTAAATATCTTAAAGGTATTGGCAGTGGAGACTTGTTTGTAACACTTAAAGGCGAAATGCCAAAAGATTTAGACAGAAACTCTATTAAACTCATTAAAGAATTGGAGTCTTCAATTAATGAGCGCAGTTATCCAAAGACTAACAATTATAAAAAGAAACTAGGCGAGTAACCTAGTTTTTTTTGAATATAGAATATTGACAAATTTTATAGTTTATGTTAGTATAAAAATAGAGAGAAAAATATGGACAAGAAAGATAGTTTTAAAATAAAAATTAAAGATGCAATTAAAATGTTGAGAGAAAAATCCAATCAAATTGATGAACTAATTAAAGAAAAATCGCTAGATGACGAATGTGGTTATAAAAAAGAATATGATGCAAAGAAAAAGAATTTTGAAAATACAAAAGCTTACAAAGGAAGTTCTATTGGTTGCTGGATGTTTTTGGGGTTAGTTCTACTACTGGGGTTAGGTTCTCTTGCTGCCATGATATATGGCCTTTGTGTTGGAGAACTTCTTGCCTTATACGCTTTTATTCCTGCCGCATCGTTTATTGGGATCCCAATTGTTAGTGTTTTGAGCAAATCGGATTTTCATGAACCATTTTGGAACATTAGAAAAAACTTCAAAGCATTTAAGGAAGCTAAAAAAGAATTAAAAGAATGCAAATTCGAAGAATCTAAAGAAATAAAAATACTTAGAGAAAAACGAAATTATATAGAATCTAAAATCACTGAACTACAAGAAAAACTTGCTGAAATAGAATATAAGAGCGAAACTGATGAGATTGTAAAAAATGCTACAAATTTAGTTGAATCAACAAAACAAACAAAGAAAATTGATGACAAGCAAACAGACGTTGAAGAGAATAACAATTTGGAAATATAAAATAAAAAAACTAGGTTAGTCACCTAGTTTTTTTAGTCTTGACAAATTCTTTAAACTGTGGTACATTATTGACGGAGATAAATTATGACAACAAAGTTAATTAATTCGAATGATTCTAATAATCTTATAACGAAATTAGAAAAAGAAAAATCATCAAAAAACATCAATATAAAATCAAGATACCAAGAACTTTTTGAAGTATATGACGATAGTCTAGAAGAATATAGGACTTATCCAAAAAAATACGACAAAAGTATCAAATCTTTTTTGGCGTATATAAAGAAATTTTGTGATAAAGATTATGCATTAAAATTGTTCTTTAGCCACAATATTGATTTAAAAACAGATGTAGATTTTTGGTGTAAACTATTAACAATATCTGTTAGTAGCAAGTTTTTAATTAAAAATGCAGGAGAGACTATCAAATCTAGTGATAAATTTATTAGTCTTGCTTTATTTCTTGATCCTACAGCATACCCAATGATTGATCAAAAATTTAAGACTCGTAAAAAGTTTATTTGCAGATATTTATTAAATGTTGAAAATTATGAGGATTACTATTGCCTTCCTGTAAAAATTTTTGATTATAAACAGTTTATTGCCTCTTTAGTGGCTGTAAAATATTTACCAATAAGTTATGTTAAAGAAATTAAAGGAAAAGATTATGCCAATTCTATTAAATCATTAATAGAAATGAATACACCTAATGAAATTAAATCTAATATAGTTTTTACTTAAAAATTCAATAAAATCAATTCAAAAATTTAGTAATTTATTTGTTGGTCTTTAAGAAAAGCAA
>JAZRUZ010000054.1:0-6307 GCA_045598895.1 Candidatus Onthoplasma sp.
CAAAAATTTTTTAATTACCATCACAATTGTTGCAATTTGCTTGATTTTTTTCTATATTCATAAAATTTTTAAGAAAAATATTCATTTAGTGACATTATTTTTAGCATTTTTAATATCTTTGGCAACTTACATATATTATAACTATACGTTACCATATGAAATAATTAAATTTTTATTTTTTGCATTTTTGAGTTTGTATGTTTTTATTGTTGTATTGCAAGTTTTGCTAATTAGAAAAAATTGTTTTAAATTAACGTTAGACGAATCTATTTGTTTTTTATTTTCTATTGCTTTAATTGGATGTGGATTAGGAAATATTACTTTATTCAATATTGAAATTTTTAGATTGATGTTTCTAATAATTTTACTTCTAATTTCTGTAGGTAACAGCACTTTGACTTTTTCTTTTACAATTGCTTTTTCATTTGGAGTTGCAATTGCAACAAAAGACGTTTCAATAGTTGCAGAATTTGTATTGTTAGCACTTCTCACAAGCATGTTTACAATGCCAAATAAGATTAAAATGAGTTTAACAGCAATATTAAGTGAAATATTCATTCAATTTAGTTTTATAAACATGAGTTATGAAATGATTTATAAATTAATTCCTATTTTAATTGCATGTTTAGTGTTCGTATTGCTTCCTAATAAATTTATTTTAAGTTTTTCAGATTTAGTATATACAAAAACAGTGGATGTAAGTTCAAGGAACTTGATAAATATGACAAGGAAAAATTTAAGAAAGCGCATGACAGAACTTAGTAATGTGTTTTTGGATATGAAAAACATACACTCTAATATGATAAAAAAAGAACTAAGTCATGATGAATTGGTTGCTATGTTTAATAGAGAAATAAGTGCAAATTGTTGCAAAGATTGTCTTGATAGAGTAAGGTGCACAAGAACACTAGGAACAAACAACAAGTCATACATTGACGCTATGATAGAGGCCGTTTTAACTAAAGGTAAAGTAACTCTTTTGGACATACCGGCAGGGTTAACAAACAAGTGTGTAAAAGTTAACAATTTAGTTACTCTATTAAATCGTTTGGCTGATGAGTATAGGCAATATAGGCACGTAATGACCGATATTAATAACGTGAAAATTTTACTTGCTGACCAAATGGGTGCAGTGTCAAAAATGCTTCTTGATGTAGGTCAAGAAATTGATACAAATATCACTTTTGATATGGCTAAAGAAAATAAAATTATAAACAGGTTATTAAGTCAAAATATAGAGTGTAAAGAAGTTCTTATTTACAATGAAAAGAACGATGATTTAATGGTTTCTATGGTTGTAAAATGCGATAGTGAAAGATTTAAACATATTGAAAAAATCGTTAGTGAGACCTTGAAATGTGGTATGGAAATTACAAAAATTGATGGTGACGAATTGAATTTTTCGAGTTTAACTTTAAGACGTAAAAGTAAGTTTGACTGTGCGTTTGGTCTGTCTAGTTGCAATAAATCAGGTAACACAGAAAGTGGAGATTGCCATAGTGTTCTTCGACTTGGTAGAGATAGGTTTTTGCTTGCTCTTTGTGATGGTATGGGAGCAGGCATTGAGGCTAATAAAATGAGTGCAATGACTATCGGTTTAATCGAAAATTTCTATAAAGCAGGCTTTGAAAATGATGTTATTGTCGAGAGTGTAAATAAACTACTGTCAGTCAACAATCAAGAGAATTATTCAACTCTTGATGTATGCTTAGTTGACCTTAATTTAAGTACAATTGACTTCATTAAGGTAGGTTCACCTTTCTCCATTATTAAGAGGGAAAATGATACAGAAAAAGTAGATGGTGGATCTCTTCCAATAGGTGCACTAGATTGTATCAAACCAAGTATAAAAAAGTTGGTAATTTCCAGCAAAGATATAATTGTTTTAGCAACCGATGGGGTGACTGATGCGTTTAAAGATGGAGATGATTTGGTTGAATTTGTAAGTAAACTTGCTAGCACTAATCCACAGCAAATTGCTGAGACTATTTTAAATCGAGCACTAGAATTAAATGAGATGAGTGCAAAAGATGATATGACCATATTAGTTGCAAGAACTTTCCTAAAAAATTAAACAATTTAAAGATTAACTATTGCAAAATTTATCAAATCATTGTATAATTTAACTAAGGAAAAAATTATGGATGACGTTTTAGACTATATCAAGGAAAATAATTTAATTAAGGCAGGCGAAGTTATTGGTGTTGCTTGTTCTGGTGGAAGAGATAGTATTTGTTTATTGCATTATTTAAACTCAATTAAAAGCGAATTAGACATAGAAGTGGTTGCTGTCAATGTTGACCATGGAATAAGAGAAAGAAGCGCCCTTGACACTGAATTTGTAATGGAATTTTGTCGTGAAAATAACATTAGGGCATACAAATTTAAAGGCGAGGCTGTTAAAGTTGCTAAGGAAGAAAAACTAACTTTAGAACAGGCTGCTAGAAAGGTTAGATATGGTATTTTCGAGACGGTAATTAGCCGTGGATTGTGCGATAAAATTGCTCTTGCTCACCACATGCAAGATCAGGCTGAAACCATATTATTAAATATTCTTCGTGGAGCAGGGTTGACCGGCGCAAAAGGAATGGATCCAATTAGAGATAATATCTATATTAGACCGTTTTTGAATACTCCTAGAGAAGAAATTATGGCTTACATTGACGAGAACAATCTCGAATATGTAGACGATGAAACAAATAAGGACAATAATTATTCTAGGAATTATATTAGAAATGTTATTATGCCTGATATTAGGAAACATTTTGCTCATCCTGAGAGAAGTTTAATTAATTTTGCAAACATTTGTAGAGTTGATGATGATTATATTAATTCTCAACTTAATTTTGGACAAACTATTGAAACTGATGAAGTTGTAAAAATTCCACTCACTTATTTTTATCAAGACGAAGCGATAGTTAACAGAATTTTAATGAGAGTTCTAAGTAAATTTTCAAAGCAAGACATAGAGAGAAAACATATTAAAATTATTAGAGAATTCGCATTAGAAGCACAAAATGGAAATATAATCACACTTCCTTTTAAAATCAAAGTGCTTAAAGAATATGGTTATATTATTATTGGCGACATTAAAAAGAAGATGATTACAGGTGAATATAATTTCCGTAGTGGTAAAATTAAAATTGAAAATTATGGTGTTATTAGGACTACTTCAAGTAAGGTTAAAACGGAACCTAAAATGCATCAACATATTGTAGATGCTACAAAAATTCCTGAGAATGCTATTTGGCGTTTTAGGAAGGATGGCGACGTGTTCTCTCCACTTGGATTAAATGGCACTAAAAAGTTAAAAGATTATTTTATTGATAAGAAAATCCCACAAAGAATGAGAGATGGTATTCCTTTGCTTGCTGTCGATAATAAGATTTTAATTGTTGGAGATATTGAGATCGCTGACGAAATTAAAGTGACTGACAATACAAAATCTTTCCATAAAATTAATTATGAAAAGGATTATATGTAAAAACAGGGCAAAACACCCTGTTTTTTTGTATAACTTGATAAAGTTTTATACAAATTTTGATTTTAAACAGGTGCTTTTATTTAAAATGTATAATAAAATTTAACTATTAATTAGAAACAGAAAAAGTCAACTAAAAATCATTTTAAATAGTTACAACTTGTAAAAATTTTGACATATTTTAGAATTTTTTACTTTTGTTTTACAAATAATACTAGAAATAAGGCGAAATTTGTTTGATTTTTTCGAATTATTTTGCTAAAATAAAATCGAATTACATATTAAAGGAGAGTATGATTATGAATTCAAGAAAGAAATTAGTCGCTACAGCGATTTCACTAGTAGCTGTGGCTTTGGTAGCAGTTGCTTCCATCTCACTAGTATTTGCAGCAATTAATATTACAACCACATCAACGTTTACTGTTACTTATACAGCAAACAATGTAAGCGTTAACATGTCAGCTGCATACACAGTATTAGAGGACAACACAAAAACTATAACTTTAACAGATGAAAGTTTAGCAAGTGAACAAAATATTACGACAAATGGAAACTTAACAATGGAACAAGCAACAATAACATTCCCTACTTCGAGTGCAGTTGTTGTTGTTAGATTTAAAATTACAAACAATGCAACAGATAAAAAAATTAATGCTACATTAACAAATTTATCAGATGCTTCAGAGAATTTTGATAGATACTGCTTAATAACAGATAGTGCAAGTGCAACATATGAGCAAATAAAAGCAGGAATTGACGGAAAAAGTTCAGCAATAGGTAGCCCAATGAATGCTAGTGCAGTTAAATATCTATATTTGATGTACGAGATAAAAGATGGTAAAAAAGATTCAACTGAAGCATTAAGTCTATCAGAGAGTGTAGAATTTAACTTTGATGGAGACATTGCTCAGTCTTAGTAAATAATTTAACAAAATAAATGGTGTTTTCATAAACGCCTTTATTTTGTCTATAGAGGTTGGTAATTTTAAAGATTTTCTTTACATAAAGAAAAAATTTTAGCTTGTATTTTTTAGGAGAAAATAAGGGGGAATTATGGCATATGGTGCACACTCTAGAATAAGAACTACGGTTGTGTTTTTTGTGGTTTTGATTTTAGTTATCCTTTCTTTAGTGTTAGGCTATTTTTTGGCTGTGCGTATGAATAAAGGTGAAATGATTTTATATGTTACAGTTGCCCCTAAAGTTTGTGAAGGAGATGATTTTAATTATCTTCCCGAGGGTGGAGCGTTCTTTGTGATGAATAAGGAAACGTCTGCATCAACTTTTGAAAACAATTTAAATACAGAAATTAGTCGTGGTCAAAAAGTTGTATTTAACTACACTTTAAGAAATTCTGGCGATAGACCTATACTTTACCAATTCGATATAATTGATGAACAAGTTAACAATTGTACTTACAGTTATAAAATTGGTGCTGGAACAGAATCTGACTATAGTGACTCAGTTTTAGGTGAAGTGGCTTCAGGGGAAATCCAAGAAATAATGATTTTTATAAACATAAAAGATCCTAATTTGGATTGTGAAATAAAAGGGCGCATTGAATTAAATGTTGCAGTAATATAAATGGAGTTAATAGTTGAGAAGCCAGACTTAAGCGTACAAAAAGTAATTGATAAAACTGCTAAAAATCTGGAAACTAAATATAGTAAAACGAGAAAGATAAACGAATTTATCCTAGAGTTCAATAGAACAGGATGGAAAAAGGTTATCTCGTTTTTGCTTTCTATTATACTTGTTATTTTGTCTTCACTTTGTATAGTGTTAGGTTTTTCGACTGCGATAAATAAAATTAATAAAACTCTTCCAAATTTTGCAGGTTACAGCGTAATGCAAGTGTCTAGTGGCTCTATGATCGCTAGTGGTTTTAACATTGGTGATAAGATTATAATTAAAGATGTCGATGAAAAGACGCTTAAAGTTGGAGATAAAATTGCTTTTTATGTAGACCAAAGAGATTACATGAAATATTATTCTCATGATGTTGAAGAACTGTATGAATTTAACGAACCTCATAGGTCAAATATTAGTTTTACTGAATTTCTAGGTATTCAATCGAGCGAACTCCAAGAAGCTGGAAAGAGTGGTTGTACAATAGTGTTTCATGAAATAATCCGTGTTTTTGAAGATGAAAATGGTGCAAGGTGGTTTAAAACTAAAGGCTCGTCTAATGCTTCGGCTGATGTATGGTTTATTTCAGAAAATATGGTAATTGGAATTTATGACGATTCAGGTTTTGCTCATTTTATGGGAGGAATTCTTACCTTCTTATTAACAAAAACAGGCTTGGTTAGTGCAATTATTATACCTATGTCAGCAATTATGATAATGCTTGTTTATCAATTCTTAAAAGAATTTGAATATGCAAAACTCGAATTCGATGTTGTTGAAGAAAAACGAAAAATAACCGATCCTATTTGTGTAAAGAATGATATAGGCTTTAGAATGGATAATAAGACTAAATATAAGGTGCTGGCACAGGCTGAAGGCGAAGAAAAGTTTGAATACTTGCCACTACTTTGGGAAAATGGTAATGCTCCTAAAAATGTTAAAAAATATGTTTATAGAAAGACTATTTTACAACACTTAAATAAAAAATTATTGGAACTCAATAGAAAGTGTCAAGAAGATTATAAGAAAGGCGTAAAGACTCAAACTATTGCTAAATACTACCTTGCTGAAAAAGAAAAAATTGATAAAGAATATAACAAAAAATTATCTAGATTTAATCGAATACATAATTCTTACAAAAAGAAGACTAATAAAATCAATGACGCTATTTAGTTAATAAACAATTTAAAGTTACAA
>JAZRUZ010000055.1:0-2212 GCA_045598895.1 Candidatus Onthoplasma sp.
ATTAAATTTTTATTACTAAAATTAATTTTTATAATTTTATTTTCTCAACTTTATATTATTAAATTAATTAGAATATAAATAATAAACAAAATAATAAAATAAAACAATAAATATTATTATTAATATTAAAAATAACAATTAATAAAATATGATTTTTTATTTAATTAATTGATTAATTCTGCCACCACCATAGCACATTCCATTCTCGTCATATAAAACAGCAAATTGGCCAATAGTTACAGCGCGTTGTTTTTTTGTAAATTTTAATTCAAGAGTTTTGTCGTCAATTATTTTTACGCTTGTATCTTGATCCGGTTGGCGATATCTTAATTTTACTTTTGCATTAAAATCATTTTTCATAGTATCAGTTATCCAATTAAATTCGCTGACCTTACAGCCCGACGAGAACATTTCATCGCACTCGCCACAATTAACAAATAGAGTGTTTGTTTTAACATCTTTTTTTACAACGAACCACCTATCCTGATTGTATCCATTTTTACCACCAATATTAAGACCTCGTCTTTGGCCTATCGTATAATACATTACACCGTCGTGTTCACCGACAACATTACCCTGCAAATCTTTTATCAAACCTTTCTTCGCTGGCAAGAAATTCTTTAAAAATTTTCTAAAGTTTCTTTCACCTATAAAGCATATACCTGTACTATCTTTTTTCTCTGCTGTGACTAAACCCAATTTAGATGCAATTTTTCTAACCTCAGTCTTATCAATATCTGCAAGTGGAAAAAGTGTTTTTTCAAGTTGCTGTTGATTTAATTGATTAAGAAAATATGTTTGATCTTTATTCTTGTCAAAAGACTTATATAGATAAACTTTGCCGTCCTTGTCTACTCGTTTACAATAGTGACCTGTGGCAATATAGTCAGCACCTAATTCAAGTGCGTGTTTAAGAAAAGGACCAAATTTAATTTCTTTGTTGCACATTACGTCTGGATTAGGAGTATAGCCTTTCTCATACTCATCAAGAAAATATTTAAACACATTGTCATAATATTCCTTTGAATAATTTACTGTGTAGTAAGGAATGCCAATTTTACTTGCAACTCGTTTTACGTCTTCAAAATCGCTTTCAGCAGTGCAATGACCACCATCATCATCTTCTTCCCAATTGACCATAAAAAGACCAATAACATTATAACCTTGTTCCTTTAAAAGATAAGCAGCGACTGAACTATCAACGCCACCACTTAACCCGACAACAACTGTTTTTTTATCCATATTAACTCCTACTAACAGGTATTTTAAATCTATTTAAAAGGACATTCGCAATATCAAAAATCCAAATAAAAAGTACAACTCCCCAACCTAAAACAAGGAAGGCAAAAATTTCCCACAGGTCGCCACCGACCGACAAATTCAATATATTAATTATTGCATTGACTGCACCAATCAAAAAGAATACAGAACAAAATGCGCCCATTTTATATCTGCCGACATAATAATAATGTCCACCTAAAAATCCTAAAAAGATAGTAATAAGTAAAAGTGAAGAAAATTTAATATCACTAGGACGACCTTTTCGAAGTAACACTTGTTCACTTTCGCCTGCGTGAATTTTATTTTTTGCTTCTTTATTGGTTGCCTCATTAAATTTTTGAAAATTTAATTGACACTTTGGACAAATTGCCATAGTTATAGGCTGTTTTGTATTACATCTCGGACAACGCTTATTTATACTTGTTTTCATAAAAAAATTATAACACAAAAATGTCACAATGTAAATATTTTTTATTGTTGAAATTAGTGGATTTTTTTAAAAAATTTAGTTATTATATTTTTAGGAGTAAATATGATTATTATTTCTTGTGACCATGCTGGATTTGATTATTCTAAAAAGATCATCAAATATTTAGAAAGTAAAAATTTAAAAACTAAATATATGGGGCCTAAGACAAAAAATAATGACGACGATTATCCAGATTACATAATTCCAGCAAGTAAAATTGTATCAGAAAAGAAAAATTACAAAGGTATTTTTATTTGTGGCAGTGGAATTGGTGTCGACATGGTAGCAAACAGACAACTTGGAGTACGTTCAGTTAATGCTAATAATATTAATTTAGCCATGCTTGCTCGTAAACATGAAGATGCTAATGTTTTGTGTATTGGAGCCCGTTTTGTCAGTTTTCGTAAAGCAAAAAAGATCATTGATATATTTTTATCTACTGAATTTGAAGGTGGAAGACAC
>JAZRUZ010000056.1:0-26340 GCA_045598895.1 Candidatus Onthoplasma sp.
TTGATTTCTAATTTAAAATTTATTGGTATTAAAAATTATATGGAATTGGACATAGAATCATTAACAATAGATAGCAACGAAGTGGTTGAAAAAGGAATATATTTTTGCATTGATGGATACAGTGAAGATGGTCACAACTTCGCCGAACAGAGTGTTAAAAATGGTGCAGTTTGTTTAGTGGTAGAAAAATTTTTAGACCTTCCCGTTACTCAAATAAAAGTTGAAGATAGTCGTGTTGCTATGTCGTTTATCAGTGCAGAATTTTATAAGACAAATAGAAACATGAAATTTATAGGCATTACGGGGACAAATGGGAAGACAACTTCAACCTTTTTGATTAAAGAAATTTTGTCAAAACTTGGCTATTCGGTAGGCTTAATAGGAACGGAAGGCATTTACATAAATAATTTAATGCTTCCTAATGGCATGACCACGCCAGATCCGATTAAACTCCATAAAACTATACTTGATATGGCGAACAATTCGGTGGATTATTGCGTGATGGAAGTTAGCGCGCATGCTATAGCTTTGAATAAGATAGATTATATAAATTATGACGTAGTGGGGCTCACAAATATCACACAAGACCACTTAGATTTTTTCTTAAATATGGAAAATTATTATAATTGTAAAGTTAGTCTATTTTCGCCAACACACTCAAAAATCGGTGTCATAAATTACGATAAAAACAAAGAACTAATTAAGGATAATAAAATACCTTTGTTTAGCTTTGGTTCAAATGGGGATTTAATTTTAAAAAGTGTTAATTTTACTTCAAAAAGAACAGAAATAAGTGTAATTTATAAGACCAATCAATACGAAATGTCAACAAACTTAATCGGCGATTACAATGTTTCAAATTTACTTATGGCAATCAGTTGCATAATCAATTTAGATTTTAAATTGGAAGACATAATTGAAATAGTAAATAAGACGAATTTCTTTATCCCAGGAAGACTTAATAAATTAGAAACAAATAGGGATTACAGCGTGTTTGTGGACTATGCACACACTCCTGACGGTATTAAAAATGTGCTAGATACTATTAAAAAGATTGAACATAATCGCATTATCACCATTTTCGGTTGTGGTGGAGATAGAGATAAGGCAAAACGACCAATTATGGGTAAGGTCGCAATAACTAACAGTGACATTGTAATAGTTACGACTGACAATCCTAGGAGTGAGCATCCGGAAGCAATCATTGATGATATTGTGGCAAGTAATGATTCAAGTAAATTTATTAAAATTGTAGATAGAAAGTCAGCAATAGAGTACGCTTTAACTATCGCTAAACCTAACGATATTGTTTTAATATTAGGAAAAGGGAATGAAACCTATCAAGAAATTAAAGGAATTAAATATCCGTATAGCGACTATGAAGTTGTCGATAATTATTTAAAGTTTAATGTAAATTGTGAGATAAACGCGTGAAAAATTATATAATTTATTTTTTACTTTCTTTTGCTGTAACTTTAGTGCTTATGCCTGTGTTTTTGTTTATAACAAAGCGAAAAAATATGGGACAAACGATATTGGGTTACGTAGAAAATCACAAAGATAAAAATGGAACTCCAACAATGGCTGGAGTTGTTTTCTTAATTGTGTCTTTCATATTGCCATTATTTTTATTAAAATACGACACTGATTGGTTTGTTACTCTCATTGCTAGCGCATTTTTTGGTATTCTTGGCTTTATGGACGATTTTATTAAACTAAAGTTTAAGCAAAATTTAGGACTCCGACCTTATCAAAAGATTATCGGTCAAGTTGGAATTTCACTTTTATTTGCGATTTATGTTTATCTAAACGTAGGTAGCACTATCTATATCCCTTTTGTTAATGTAAATATTGATTTAGGTTGGTTCATTATTCCGTTTATAATGCTAACTATAATTGCGACGACGAATAGCGTAAATTTAACAGATGGAATTGACGGTCTAGCAGGCAATACGACTGTTATTTTCCTTTTATTTTTTGTTCTCATTTGTTTGTTTTTAAAAAATTCTTTATATTCGTCAGGAGAAACGGGGAAAATCATTGACAACCTATCTAATGTGGTTGCGTTATCAAGTTTCCTAATAGGCTCTATTATGGCGTTTTTAGTCTTTAATACGAACAAAGCAAAATGTTTTATGGGCGACGTAGGATCTCTCTATTTAGGTGGCTTTTTATCTTGCATTTCTTCTTTAGTGGGGTTGGAACTTTTCATTATTATTCTTGGCTTTTGTTTTGTGTTTAGCGCAATATCGGTAATTATTCAGGTCGTGTCATTTAAACTTACTAAAAAAAGAGTTTTTAAAATGACGCCTTTTCATCATCATTTGCAATTGTCAGGTTTTAGTGAAGCACAAATTGTATATTTTTATGCACTAGCAAGCACGATTTTAGGGTTATTTTGCCTTATTCCTTTTGTTTGGTAATAATTGAAAAATTTTAAAATACACTTAAGAAAGGGTGGATTATGAAAAGATTTAAAGAAAAAAATGTGTTAGTTTATGGACTCAGTTCTTCAGGTGAATGGGTTTCAAAATTGTTGCTTAAAGAAAAAGCAAATGTTTTTCTTTTTGACGACGATAAAGAAGTTCTTAAAAATAAAAAAATCAAAGGTTGCTATATTTTAACCGAGTTAAATGAGAACTACATAAATGAATTAGATTATGTTATTGTTTCGCCTTCGATTGAAAAGACTAACTCAAATTTAGTTCTTATGAAGTCGCTTGGTAAAACGATTTTTAGTGAAGTCGAATTCGCATCTTTTTTTGCTGGAAAATTTATAGCAGTAACAGGAACAAATGGGAAAACAACGACAGTGAATTTAATCTCTGTTATTTTAAACAAAAAGAAACCAGCCATTGCTTGTGGAAATGTGGGGTATCCTCTATCAAAGGCAGTTATAAAGAATAAAAATGCAATTAAGGTTGTCGAGGTTAGTTCGTTTATGCTAGAAAATGCATATTCTTTTTGTCCAAGTGTAGCGACTCTTTTAAACATTTCGCCGGATCATCTAGTTAGACATAAAACTATGGACGAATATAAAAATTTAAAACTTTCCTTATTTAAAAATCTAACTAGAAAAGATTACGCAATTATCAATCTTGATGAGAAAATTCAACCAACAGTTAGCGCAAAAACTATTACCTATTCTTACGACCACTATGCTGATGTTTATGTGAAAGACGGATACATCTATTTACATAAAGATAGGGTTGTTGCTATTAACGAGTTGTCGCTTAAAGGTAGACACAATGTTTATAATGTTATGTGCGCCATCTGTGTGGGTTTCTTATACAATGTAAAAATCGAAAAAATGCGTTCGGCTTTGATTTCGTTTAAAGGCGATAGACACAGAATTGAAACAGTGGGCGTCGTTAATGACATTACTTTTATTAACGACAGTAAGTCGACTAATATTTCGTCAACTTTAGCGTGCGTAGATTGTTTCAAAGCACCAATTAGACTTTTACTCGGTGGCTCAAACAAAGATTTAGACTACACAAAATTATTTAGTAAACTTAGTAAAAAAGTAAAATATATTTATGCTTTTGGAGAAATTAAAGATAGTTTAGTCGCTTCGAATAAAAATAAATTCCCTATCAAAACAGGAAAATGTATGCAAGAGGCCTTTGATTTGGCTACTAAAGATAGTTTGTCTGGTGACTACGTTGTATTGTCACCGGCGACAGCAAGTTTTGACGAATTTAATAACTATATCGAGCGTGGAGAACGCTTCAATCAAATGGTGAAAGAGTATGAAAATTCTTTCAAAGAAGAATAGTATTATTTTAATTGCTTGCACGCTAATTCTTACAATTTTTGGCTGTGTTATGGTGTATAGCGCAAGTAGACATTTTGCTATAAAACAATATAACGACGAATTCTTTTATCTAAAGAAACAAATAATTGGTGTAGTGATTGGCTTTGTGGGCTTAATAATTACAAGTTTTATAAATCATAAAATCTACAAAAAATTTTATTTTGTTTTTTACATCGTTGGCTTAATTTGTTTGGCGCTTGTCTTTATTCCGGGCTTAAGTAGGACAAGTTATGGCGCAACTCGTTGGATTGGAATTGGACCGATTACAATTCAACCTAGTGAAATAGCAAAATTTTGTCTTATTTTCTTTTTGTCGGGTTTCTTAAGTGATGGTGACAAACTTTCAAATTGGAAGAATATTTTAATTACGCTTCTACTTGGAGGAATGTATTGCTTACTAATAATGCTTGAACCTAATATGTCAATCACTATGTGTGTCGCTTTGACTCTAATTTTTATGATGTTTGTAGGTGGATTAAGATTAAAAGTTTTTGCTCTTTTAAGTGTGCCTGCAATAGCACTAATTGTGTTTTTGATAGTGATTGAGCCTTATAGATTGAATAGAATAGTTGCATTCCTTGATCCGTGGCAAAATCCACTTGACGAAGGCTATCAACTTATTCAATCACTTTATGCGATAGGTAGCGGTGGATTATATGGAGTAGGACTTTTTAACTCTAGACAGGCTGAACTGTTTCTTCCTTTTAGTGAGAGCGATTTTATCTTTTCAATAATAGCCGAAGAATTAGGCTTTGTAGGCTGTGTGTGTTTATGCTTAGTCTTTATAATTTTAATCATCACAATCTTTAAAATAGGTATGCAAGCGAACGATAAGTTTTCCGCTTTCTTATGCTTTGGCATAGGTGCAGTAATTTCAATTCAAGTCCTTCTAAACATCGCAGTAGTATCTGGCAGTATCCCCCCAACGGGTTTACCACTGCCGTTCATCTCGGCTGGAAGTACAAGTTTGCTGGTTTTTATGAGTGCGATTGGTGTGGTGCTGAATGTATCAAAGCAGAGTAGGGTGTAAAAATCCTGCTATTTTTTTGAAAAAATTTTTGAAAAGCGATACAGATAAATGAAAAATATGTTATACTATTTTCAAAGTAGATATAAATTATATAAGCAATTGCGTATTTGATGTAAAAAAAGGAGTTTTATGAATTTAACAGAAGCATTTGAAAGTTTTAAAAAAAGTGCAAAAAGATTGGAAATTTTACAAGAATTTTCTATTGAAGGCGGCGAAAAAGAGCAATATGAAAACTATTGCAATGGGGAAAAAGTTTGTGAATTTGCCGAACTTAAAGAGTGGAATAATCTTATTAAAATGCAAACCGAAAAAGGTAAAAAAATTGAAAGAATAAGAGTTGTTAAAAATCCAGTTTCTAAGTATATAAAATTTGAAATTGAGCTCGGCTATATTTCATCACAAAAATGTGGGCAAGAAGTTGATTTTATTTCGTTTGAAAAATTTAATAAAATTAACAAAACTAATATAAATAATGAGTTTTGGATTTTTGATGATGAAATAATTTTTGAAATGATATATAATGAAAAAGGTGAGTTTTTAAAAAGTAATCAAGTTTTCGGGAAGGAATATATTGAACTTTATAATGACCTTAAAAGACAATCTGTCCCACTAGAAACAGTGGTTAAAGAATTAAGCCAGAGTGACAATTTATTAATCTAAGAACAAAATGTAGATTTGGTGAGTTAAGTGTCAAATTAAAGAAAGTCAAATTTTAGTGCAATAATAAGTCGTAACAGGCTCAATCCTGCCAACCGGGCTTCCGTTGCCGTTTATCAGCGCCGGCTCAACTTCGCTTTTAGTTTTTATGTCCGCTATTGGAGTTGTTTTAAACGTAAATAGTGACTTTAAAGTTTGATTATACTAATTTATTGTTGACAAACTATAAGTTACCTCTTATAATATCATAAGAGAAAAGTAAATGGAAATTTTAGAAAATGTATTAAGTGAAGAACTTGGACAAATATTTGATGAAAATAATCAAAATTTTGTATCAGATAGAGAATGTTTGTTTAACGATAATTTTTTAAAACTTGTTGCAGTTGAAAATGGTCATGCTGTTGCTTTTTTGACTTTATATATAGGATCTGATTTTATTGAGAAAGAAGAATATCCTATAAAATTAAATATGAAAGAAAAATCCGTGTATATTTGGAATGGTATAACAAAAAAAGATTATGAAGGTAAAGGTTATCAAACACAGTTAATGAAGTATACGAAAAATAAATTCCATAATTATGACATTTACAATGTTGTTGATATAACAAATAGCACATCTAATCATATTTGTAAAAAAATAGGTTTTAAAAAAATATTAAACTTTGAAAAAGAATATGATGGAATATTGGAAAAATTTATTTTATATAAAATTTCTGCTACATCGGATACAAAAGAATTGATAGACGAAAAATAATATTTAATAACTTAACAGATGTTAACAGGCTCAATTCCTCCAACCGGATTGCCACTGCCGTTTATCAGTGCAGGGTCAACTAGTTTATTAGTCTTTATGTCCTCAATCGGAGTTGTTTTAAACGTAAATAAAGAACATAAAGATAATTAGGGTTCCCACAAAACGAATGTTTTGAAGGGAAAGAGGGGAAACCGAGTAAAAGGCTAGTATTTGCGCAAGCAAATCAGCAAAAGCGAGAGTTTTGACGATATGTCTGCAATTTAAGTTTATTATAGAAAACAAAGTATAATAAAAATAGAATTTCTTATTTTAGTTGACAAATTAATAGTTTTGTTTATAATAATAGTATAGCATTTCAATTCGGCCATTCGCGATGTGCTTGTAAGAATAATAATAAAGACAAGGTTAAAATCTTCTTTATGAATGGCAAAAAATAAAACACGCAATTAAATGTGGTTGAGTTTTTTGCTGTTAAAAATAAAGGAGGTTTTTTTATTTCAACCATAAAAACAAGGAGGAAATAATGATAAAATTTAATTATAAAGACGTTGCTAAAGAGCAAGGTTGGAATTTCGCGGCGATTAATCCAATTGAAGAGAATTCAAGTGATTACTACTATTATAAAGAAGTTGCAAAGGCAATAAAGCCATCAACGATTATGCTTGACATTGGGTGTGGAAGTGGAGAAAAAGCAATTAGATATTTTTCAAATGCTAAAAAAGTTGTTATGATTGACAATGAGCCTGAAATGTTAATGAAAGTAAAAAAGAATAAAAATAAATGGTTGTCTTTAAAAGAAGCAGAACATTTTGACGTTCAACTTGGAGATGCTGATAAAACTCTTAACTTTGAAAATGAAAGTTTTGATCTGGTTGTTTCTCGTCACTGCGGAGCAAACATGAGTGAAGTTTTTAGAGTTCTAAAAAAGGGTGGAGTGTTCATTTCTGAGGATGTTGACTATAATGATTGTTTGGAACTTAAAGTTGCCTTTGGTCGAGGACAAAATTGGCAAAGAATATTAAATAATAATCCACAGAAAAAAGAGACAATAAATTGGTGCATTGATTTAGGCTTTTCAGAAATAGATATAAAAAACTTTGACATTATTGAATACTATCCTAATAAAGACCAGTTAAAATATTTATTGACTAGAACACCAATTTTACATTACTACAACGAGCAAGAAGATGAACAAATTTTAAATGAATATATTTCTAAAAATCTAACAGAAAAAGGTATTAAACTTATTAGAAGACTATATGCTTTTTATCTTATTAAATAATAAAAAAGGAGGAATGTTATGAACATAATTTTAAGTGGTGGTGGAATTGGTGAAAAAAGCAAAATTGCTTATTTAGAGTTTGCAAAACAATTAAATAATGGAAAAGTTTTATTGATTCCATTTGCGAATGAAAACAAAAACTATGAATCTGATTTGACTTGGTTTACTAACGAAATAAAAGATTACAATGTTTCAAAAATTGAAATGGTTGTTTCGCCCGAACAAATAACTGATGAATTTTTGCAAAGGTTTGAGGGAATTTATTTTGAGGGAGGAAACACATTTTTGCTTCTTCATTTGTTAAAATCATGTCAGGCTTTTGATGCAATTAAAAAATTTATTCAATCAAACAAAGTTGTTATGGGAGGTAGTGCAGGTGCGCTAATTTTTGGAAAGAGTATTGAGACAATTTTAAAAGATGATTTGGATATTATTGCAAGCGATGAAAATATTATTGGAATTAAAGATTTTGATGGATTTAATATTTTAAATGGATATAGTTTATTTGTGCATTACCGAGTGAAAGAGAGACAATATGAAGCAACTGAGGAGAAGGTGCAAAGGCTTTTAAAAAAGAACTTTAAACTTATTTGTGTTCCTGAAGAAGATTCTATAATTATTCGCAATAACACTGTTTCGCTCATTGGTTGCATGCCTGCAGAAGTTATATCTTCAAATTCTAGATTTCAGATTTTTGATGGTGAAATTTTAAATGTATCTAATTAATATTTAAGTGCAACAATATAATATTATAGGCTCAATCCCGCCAACAGGTTTGCCACTGCCTCGTCAAAACTCTCGCTTTTGCTGATTTGCTTGCGCAAATGCTCGCTTTTATGCTCGGTTTTTCCTCTCCCCATAAAATTTTCATAAAAATTTTTGGGGACCCCAAATAAAGCCGGCTCTACAAGTTTACTAGTCTTTATGAGTGCGATTGGAGTAGTGTTGAATGTTGAAAAATTAAATAAACAAATATAATATGAGTAAATTTAGCGAAAATAGGCAATTTAATTTGCTTATTTTTTTATCGCTTGACATTAATTAATAAAAATATTATTATATAATTGTCTATAGTTTATTGGTATTTTTTTGTAGTTTAAAAATTCAATTTGATTATTTTTTAAGGAGATTAATTAATGGATAAATATGAAGCAATCAGAAAATTAAATCAAAGTGAATTAAGTCTTTGTCATTTATCTAGTGAATTACGAAAAGACAAAGAAGTTGTGTTGTTATCTGTTAGAAACGATGGTTTGTCACTTCAATTTGCGTCTAAAGAATTGCAAGATGATAGAGAAGTTGTCCTTATTGCCGTTAAAGAAGATGGTGCTGCGCTAAAATATGCTTCTGAAAGATTGCGCACCGATAGAGAAGTCGTAATGTTTGCTTTAAAAAACTGTGGTAGAGCCATTAAGTTTGCTCAAGAAGAATTGCGTGGTGATAGAGAATTGGCATTAATTGCAGTTTCAAGAGATGGTCGTGCCTTAGAATATTTATCAAAAGAATTGAAAAATGATAAAGAAATGGTAATGGTTGCGGTTAAACAAAATCGAGACGCTATTAAATTTGCTTCTAGAAATTTAAGAAAAGATAAAGATGTAAGAAATTTGTATAAAAACAATAATACTTTTACATTGTAATAAAACAAATTAAAAATTTAGATAAAAACGGAAAAATAATGAAATATTCGAATAGAGAAATAAAAAAATATTATAATTACTCACCAAAAGAACTGACCGATGCTGGGATTTGTCCTACATGTTTCAATAGGGCGACAGGTGGAAGTGTTTATGGTGACGACGCAAATCAAAAGATATATGAAGATAAAGATATTGAGTGCAATTTTGTGGGTAATCCTAGGGCTAACGGTCACATGATGATAGCAACAAAGAAACATTTTCACGATATGAGTGAATGTAGTGACAGATTAAATAAGAAAATCATATGTTATGCTAAACAATTTATGCGTATTTTGCGCGAGGTTTACGGTTGCGAAAGAGTTTATTTATGTACTATGTCTGATGGACCAATGAACCATTATCATGTGCAACTTATTCCACGTTATAAGGAAGAAGAAAGAGGCTCAACAAACTTTGTGAAACCTAGAAGGCCTTATGTTTATGACGAGAATAAAGTAAATTTAGTAAGGACAAAGATAAAAGAATATATAATTAATAAAAGGTGAAGAGATGAAATTATTTGATAAATTATTAAAACGAAATAAAGAAAAAGAAGAGAAATTATATAATTCGGCAGATTTTTATGTAATTAGTTATGGGGCATGGAATAGCACTTATATTAGTGAAGGCGATATGTATCGCTACCATTTTAATTGTATAGATACTAGAATTGCTAGAGAATTAAAAGGCAAAGAAAGACAAAAATATCTAAAAGCAAACGGGTTTTATAATTATGGTTGTCCAGTATATTTTTTAGATAATAGAACAACTAGATTTTTTGAATTATTGCATGGCGGTATGATTATACCTTTAATTGAAAGTAATATTTTACACCAAAAAGAAGGTTTCTTGACAATAAATGGAATAGAGCCACTCAATAACTATCTAAAAGATAATAAAGCCGTTTTTCGTACCAAAGAGCAGTTTATTGAATTAGATGGAATATTGCATAACAAGTTATTTAACAAGAAAGATACAGAAAAAGAAAAAACAGATACAGAAAATAAAAATTTAGAAGTCTAATATTAAATAATTTTTGTTAAATATTTAAAATATTAAATGTTCCATATTTAAAAAACTAATTAATTTATTTTCTTTTTTGATAAAAATTAAATATAAAAATAAAAAAAGAGGCAAATGCCTCATTTTTAATAACTTTATCTATTTAGTTTTGTTTTATTTAGTATCTTTGTCTATTTAGTTTAATATAATCTTTAAATAATTTTTGACACTCTTTGTGGCATATTTGCTCGAGATAGTTTGATTTAATTCTTCCACCGAAAACTTTATCGAATTTTAAATCTCTAAAACCAATCTTTTCATTTTCTTGTAAATCACAGCCATAGTAAACTTTATTAACATTTGCCCACATACACGCAGTAAGACACATAGGGCAAGGCTCGCTGGTAGTATAAAGGGTAGTTCCTGATAAATCAAAAGTTTTTAGTTTCTTGCTAGCAGATCTAATGGCTTCAACTTCGCCGTGACAAGTGGCGTCGTTTTTCTTTAATACCATGTTGTGTGCTGAAGCAATAATTTTTCCGTCTTTAACAACAATAGCGCCAAAAGGTCCACCATGATTTTTCTTTATACCAATCTCGGCCTCATTGATAGCCGATAACATAAAATCTTTATTTGTCATATTTTCTCCATAAGTATTATAACACAAAATAAATTTAAGTCTAACTAAATTTCGATAATTTCATATATATTATTATGAAAAATGTTTTAAAGATTAAAGGTGGAAATAAACTTTACGGTGAAATAAATAATCAGGTTTCAAAAAACGCAAGTCTTGCGTTGCTATCAGCGAGTTTAATTTGCGACGAGGTAATAAAACTAGACAATCTTCCTAATTTGACCGATATCGATAATATGTTAAAAATATTAGGTGAATTGGGTGTCGTAATATTTAAGAACTCTAATAGTTGTGTATTAAATTTACAAGATACACAATATAATGGGTTTGATAAAAAGTTAGCGTCAAGTATGAGGTCGTCAATATTTTTGCTAGGCTCAATGCTTGCTAGATTTAATCTAGCGCAAATTGATATGCCGGGTGGTTGTAAAATTGGTTCTCGCCCCATTGACCTTAGTTTAAGTTCGCTTAAAAAACTTGGTGTAAAATATTGTTCACTTGGAGAAAAAATTTTTTTTGATGCGTCTAATAAACATTCGGGAATGATTAGGTTAAAGATTCCAAGCGTAAGTGCTACCGAAAACATAATTGAATTTGCGTCTACTCTAAAAGGTAAGACAATAATACACAATCCAGCGAGGGAACCAGAAGTTGTTGATATGTGTAATTTCTTAAATTCTATGGGTGCTGAAATTTCAGGCGCTGGTAGTAAAAAAATAGTTATTAAGGGCGTAGAAAAATTAAGGGGTTGCACATACCAACCAACTTATGACCGAATTGTCTCTGGTACAATTATGATAGGAGTCGCGCTTACAGGTGGAAAGGTAAAAATTTTTAATGCGTGTGTAAAAGAAAATAAGTGTTTAATTGATTTGCTAACTAAGTCGGGTTGTAAAATTGAAACTAACAATGATGATTTAATAATTGAAAGAACTGAAAAATTAAAAAATATTAAAAAAATTGCTACCGATTATTTTCCTGGATTTCCAACTGATTTGCAATCACAAATTTTAGTGTTAAGTTGTTTAACTGAGGGTAAAACAAAAATCTATGAACGCATTTTTGAAAATAGATTCTTAAATAATGTTAGTCTTATAAAAATGGGAGCAAAAATTAAAAAAATTGATAAAAAACATTGTTTAGTTTTTGGAGTAGATGAACTAAAATCAAGTGTTATAAAGTGTCAAGATTTGCGTGGTGGTGCAGCGTTGGTTTTGGCAGGGCTAATAGCAAAAGGTGAAACAGAAATACAAGACATTGAATTTATTGACAGAGGTTACTTTAAAATTGAAGACATGTTTTCTTGTCTTGGTGCTGAAATAACAAGAATTAAGAAAGTTTAGATTTCATAAATCATTATATTGTGTAATTATTAAAAAGCAACTACAAAATTTAGTAGTTGTCTTTCTTGTGTAAACAACAAAATGTAATCTCGTATGAGATTCGTTTTCTTTTTTTATTTTATTTTTCCTATTTTTTAAGAAAATCAATTAGAAAATGCTGTTTTTGCCTGTTTTTTAGAAAAATTTGGTAAAAAAATTTCTACAAAACCTATCAAATTATTTGACTTAAAAAATCTAGTTTATTATAATTATAATAATTAAATGGGGAATTATGCCGAACGATTTGAGATTTATTCTTGATATTGGATCGTCAACTCTTAGATTGTATGCAGTTGGCTGTATTGCTTACAGACCACACATAATCGCGACTGAGAGTGTTGTTTTTGATGGCTTTATGGATGGCGAATTTTTGTCTCCTGATAAATTCCAAGACGACCTGAATTCATTATTTAAGAAAATGGAAGAGAAGTTTAGAACAAAAATTGTGTCAGTTATTGTTGGTGTTCCTGCAGAATTTTCAGTTTGTGTTTGTAAAAGAATTTCAAGGAAGTTTAATAAATTACATAAAGTAACTAATAAAGAGATTTTTGAGTTGTTTAATGCTAACGCTAGTTTCGGTGATAGTGAGAATTATAGACTTATTAGTTTTAGCCCTCTGCAATTTGTGCTAGACAATGGGTATGTTACAGATGCGCCTACAAAGAAAAAGACTTTGTCTTTAACTATTGACGCTAGTTACATATTAGTTAAAAATAATTTTTTAGAATTCGTTCGCTCTAGTCTAAATGGAGTAGGAATCAAGAAAATTGATTTCTTGTCAGAAACTTTAGGTCAATGTTCAAAACTTAAAAAATTAGAAAATCTAGACGAGCCATTTATTTTAGTAGATTGTGGGCATCTTACAACATCTGTATCAGTGTTTAAAGGTGAAGGATTAATGCTACTTAGTTCGTTCTCATTTGGTGGTGGTCACATTACTGCTGATTTAATGGACGTGTTAGGCTTAAGTTATTTAGACGCTGAAGCGATTAAGAAAAAGGCAGTTTTAACTATTGCAAATGAAAAAACATCTTACTACGAAGTTTGCAATCATGGTAACTTAGTTAAGTCTTCAATAAATATAACAAATCAGGTTATTAAAAGCAGAATTGAAGCAATTGCAAAAGTAATAAACGAGATTGTTCCAATGGACATAATTTCGCCTGAATATAAGATTTATTTAACAGGCGATGGAATATCAAATTTCCGTGGCGTAAAAAATATTTTAGAAGATGTAACAAGCAGAAAGGTAATGGAATTTAAACGACCTTACGATAATTCAAAAGAAAAGTTCCAGACTGAAGGAATCGGTCTAATGGATTTACTTATCGAGATAAAATAAAGGAGAAAACAATGGAATTCGATAATCAAGTATGTAATATTAAAGTTGTCGGTATCGGTGGTGGCGGAAATAAGGCTGTTAACCGTATGATTGACGCAGGTATAAGAGGTGTACATTTTATCGCTGTTAATACTGATAAACAGGACCTTATGTCATCAAAGGCTGAACAAGTTATTCAAATTGGTAAAGAGTTGACAAAAGGATTAGGCGCTGGATCGAACAGTGATGTTGGTAAAATGGCTGCCGAGGAAAGCGAACAAGAAATAAAAGAAATGCTTGAAGGCACTGACCTTGTGTTTATCACAGCAGGCCTTGGGGGTGGAACAGGTAATGGTGCGGCCCCTGTAATTGCAAAATACGCTCATGATATGGGAATTTTAACGGTAGGCGTTGTTACAAAACCTTTTGGATTTGAAGGTGCAAAGAGAGCATCTAATGCAAGTTCTGGCTTAGAAGAACTTGAAAAGTATGTAGATTCTTTAGTTATTATTCCTAACGATAAACTTTACACAATGTTTAGGTCGTTCAACAAAAATATTTCAATGGTAGATGCTTTTAGATATGCAGATGACGTTCTTCGTCAAGCGATTCAAGGCGTAAGTGACGTTATTTCAGTAAATGGTAACATAAACCTAGACTTTGCCGACGTTGCAACAATTATGCGTAATCAAGGTATTGCACATATGGGTATCGGCATTGGAAAAGGTGCAAATAAGACCATTGAAGCAGTTAGACAAGCAGTTACAAGTCAATTGCTTGAAACTTCTATCGAAGGTGCGACAGGTATCTTAATTAATATCGCAGGTGGAGATGACTTGACAATTAGTGAAGTCTATGAGGCTGCTGATTTGGTTAGAGGTGTCGCTGATCCTAATTGTAATGTTATTTTCGGTGCAAACTTCAATCATAATGTCCCAGGTGAAACCGTTGTTACGATTATTGCTACAGGTTTTGATAAGAAAAAAGATCAAGGTTTAACTCCTGAATTTAAAGATAATTCTGTGAATATCAAAATTTTTACAGAAAATACACCTAAACAGGAAGAAAAAATTGCCGAAGAAGTTGCTGATTTAAATCAAAAACAAGAAGAGGAACAAGAAGAACACGTAGATTTTGTAGAAGATATTTCAATTCAAAGTAAAAAACCAATAATTGACGAAAAAGATATTCCACCTTTCTTAAGAAAATTAAGAAAATAATGTGGATATCTCGTTAAAATTTGTTTATTAGTTTTAATATTTGACAAAACTACTTATATGTGCTACAATAAAAATATAAATTAGAGGTAAAAAATGGTTACAAACAAGAAAAAAGAATTAACAGCAGATAATTATATTGAAAAATATCTTAATATGATGTGTTATCTTCCTAAATACGACGAAGATGAAATCGAGTATAAGAATAAAGACTTAAAAGAAATGAAGGAATTAAAAAACAAGATTTTTGCTTTAGGTACTTCTCCTCGAATTAAATTTGAAATGGCAGTTATGCATGCTATAGGTGACTTCAAATGTGAAGATAAAAACATTTTTACTAAACAAAACATGACTAATGCTATAAAGTATATTTTAGAAAATGGTAGTGCTCAAGATATAAAGGATACATATGAAATTTATTTAGCAATTAATTGTGTTCCTGAATTTAGAGACTATAAAATTGATGAAAAACTTTTTGGTAAGGCTATTGCTAACACAAATGATGTAAATGTTAACTTTATATGGGCAGAAAGTTATCCAGAACTTGCTTTTGAAGAAAACAAAAAAGTTTTGTTAAATGCTGTTTTAGTTTCAGAAAACGCTAAAGATGCGATACAAATTGTTAAATTACATGTTATGAAATCTATTAAATTAACTAGAGAAGAAATGGCTAAATTAGATAAGATAATTGCTAAATCTAATAATGCTAGAAATTCTTATGAATTCATGGAAGCAAAAGGTAGAGCAAATAAAAAGCATGTTGATATTATTAAGTCTAGTCGAGATAAGAAAACAAAAGAATATTTTGAAGAGGCTAAAGAACTAGGAAATATTCGTTAGAAAACTAAGAAATTTGCAAAAAACTCTTGCAAATTTCTTTTTTTTATGCTAAAATTAATCCGTTTGTTAATATTCCGCTACGGTCCAACGCAAGAATATTAAATTTAGGAGGTAAAATATGAATATTATCGACCAAATCGAGAAAGAGCAATTACGTAATGATATTACCCCTTTCAATATTGGAGACACTGTTAAAGTTGCAGTGAAGATCAAAGAGGGTGACAAGGAACGTATACAAAATTACGAAGGCCTTGTAATTGCAAAGAAAGGTACCGGGATTCGTGAGACTTTCACAGTTAGACGTGTTTCTTTTGGTATCGGCGTAGAGAGAACTTTCCCTATGAACAGCCCTAGAATTGCTAGTGTTACTGTTACTCGTAAAGGAAAGACTAGACGCGCTAAGATCTATTATATTAGAGATCTTTCTGGTAAAGCCGCTAAAGTTAAAGAAGATAGAGAATAATCTATCTTTTTTTTATAATTTGGAGTTACAAATTGTAACTTCTTTTTGCTATTCTTAATCTAACAATATATTGTTGTGAAATTATTTTTCAAATTAATTTTTTATATCAAGAATAAAGTTTATTCATTAGTTTTTCAAATAGGGCAACGAATAAATACATGCCACTTGCTAAAATGCAAAGTACTACAGTCGAAGTCATAACTAAATTTAAATTAAACACTTGACCACCGTAAATTAGGAGGTATCCAAGTCCAGCACGGCTAACTAAATATTCTCCCATAATAGCACCAATCCAACTAAGTCCAATGTTAATTTTCAAAGTTGACACAATGTCTTTTAGGGAAGAAGGAAGAATTAGTTTAAAGAAAATTTGTATTTTATTTGCACCAAAAGATTTTGTGAGTGCAATAAATTGACTATCACAACTTGTAAATGAGTTTAGTATATTCATAATTGTTACAATAATTACAATCAAAATACACATAAATATGATGGCTTTACTTCCTGCGCCAAACCAGATTATTATTATTGGTCCTAAGGCGATTTTAGGTAGAGAGTTTAGCACAACTAAATAAGGTTCACAAACGCGTCGAAGGAAGTCACTATACCACAAAATAAAGGCTATAATAAAGCCCATACCTGTGGCTATTGTGAAACCTTCTAAAGTTTCTATTAGTGTGATTTTAGAGTGATAAATTAGGTCTCCTGATTTAAACATTTCTATTAAAGTTTTAAATATTTTTGATGGGCTTGAAAAGAAGAAAGGATTTAAAATTTCATATTTTGTTAAAACCTCCCAACTAAAAATAATTAATACGAGAAGTGTAATTTGAGTAAATAAAATAAGTCCTTTATTAAGTCTATATTTGTTAAGATAATCGTAGTGCGCTTTGCTAAACTTTTTCGTCTTCATTTTGTATTTCCTGCCAAATGGTATCAAATAAAATTTTCGCTTGTTCAGTTTTTCGTCTTTCAAAAGGCGTTAAATTTTCACTAAAGTTAGTTTCATGAATATTTTTTATTGTCGCTGGTCTAGATGATAAAACTATAATTCTATCACTCATACTTATGGCTTCTTGAATATCGTGAGTAACTAAAATTGCTGTCTTTTTTTCTTTCTTGATAATGTCAAAAACATGGTCACATAATTTCAATCTAGTAGTGAAGTCGAGTGCGCTAAATGGCTCATCTAACAAAAGTAATTTTGGCTTTAGAGCAAGAGTTCTAATTAACGCAACTCGTTGTCGCATACCTCCACTTAATTCGTTAGGATGTTTCTTTAAGAATTCGCCTAATCCATATTTGTTGGCAAGGGTAAGAGCGTATTTTTTATTTTCTTTTGTAAGTTTGTGTTTTATCTCTAAACCATAGAAAATATTTTTTTCAATAGTTCTCCAAGGAAGAAGGTTGTCGCGTTGGAACATATATCCTGACACTTCATCTTTTGGAGTTGGTGTTTTGTTACAAACTGTGACCTTTCCTTGATAACCTTTCAATAGCCCTGCGATAATAGATAGCATTGTAGTTTTTCCGCAACCAGAAGGACCTACTATTGAAACAAATTCGTTTTCTTTAATGTCTAGATTAATGTTAGATAAAGCGAGCGTTTCGTAGTCTAAACTTTGATAAATTAAAGTCAAATCTCTAATTTTGACCAAACTATCCATTATGCTTCAACCTTTGATGCGAAACTCGTGTCAACTGCGCTGTTCCAAGCAACTTGACTAGATAATTCGCCGGCATTGTCGATAATATCTAACATTGTGTTCCAAGAACTTTCTTTGAGAACGAAACTAGATGCGTAAGCGCCAATTCTTATATAATTTTTAACACTTGCTAAAATTAATTCATCACTAGTTGTTGAGAAACTATTTTTAAGGGCAGTGATGATTTCAGTGTCAGTTGCTTTTATAAGGTAATCGTATCCCTTCTTTAAAGCGATCATAAATTTTTCGATTTTGTCGCCATTATTTTTAAGATAACTATTTGTTGCTACAAAACAAGTGTAAGGTACGTCTTTCACTTCGTCTCCTAAGGCTGCTTTAATATAACCTTGTTTATCCATTTCTACTTGACTTGCAGTAGGGTCAAAGATTGTTACATAATCACCTGTTCCAGCGAGGAAGGATGATGTTGTTAAATTGAAGGCTATAGTTGTATCTAATTTTACTTCGTGTGTTTCGTCAATTTCGCTACCGGTGGTTAAACCTTTGTTTTCCAAAATATATTGAAGAGTCATAGCAGGCATTCCACCTTTTCTTCCAGCAATAACGTGTTTTCCTTTTAAGTCGGTCCAATTAAATTCGCCGTCAGTCCTACCTACAAGGAAAGAGCCGTCGCATGCTGTAAGTTGAGCAAAAATCATAGGAGCATTTGTCATTCCGTTGTTTCTAACATACACACATGATTCTGGTCCCATTAAGCCAATTTCAGCGCTGTTTGAAATAAGTGAACTCATAACGGTGTCGCTTCCACCAGCGTTTGTTATTTCTATATCTAATCCTTCATCTTTAAAGTAGCCCATATTTTCGGCCACATAAAGAGGTGCATAGAAGAGAGAGTGAGTTACTTCACTTACTCTAATTTTGTTATCTTTTGGCTTGCATGCAGTAAAAATTGGGAGTAGAGCACAGCAAGACAAAATCATAACGATAAGTATTGTTAATTTTTTCATATAATCTCCTTGATGGAAATCACTTCCATAATTCATAGTATGATTAGACTTTTCTTTTGTGAAGACGTAAAAATTTTAAATTCTTTAATAATGGATAAAATTAATCGTGAATATAATTAAATTTTGTTTGTCATTTTTTTTATTTTATGGTAATATTAGG
Organism: Candidatus Onthoplasma sp.; assembly: GCA_045598895.1. GTDB lineage: Bacteria > Bacillota > Clostridia > Christensenellales > UBA1242 > Onthoplasma. Next base: position 18,916 of record JAZRUZ010000056.1, read on the forward strand.
TAGGAGTTTATTATGACACGTGACGATTTAATCTTTAAAATTTTATTTGCAATTCAGTTGGCTTTACTCCCAATTGTAATTTTGGCTGATTTGTATTTAGGATCTATTGCTTTGACAGTTGTTTTAATATGTTTGTTAGTTGTAAAAATATGGCAATTAATTCTAAAAAATAAGCATTCAAAACAACACTTGATTATTCTAAATTTAGGCGATATTTTAATGTTCTTAGTAATTTTAATATTGTTTGCAGTAAAAGGTTACTTAAATGTTGTTGCTGTGGTTTTTGCCTTGGTTTTCTTAGTCCTTGCTTTGATTTTAGAAATTTGTTTATATGGTAGGACCATGCCTGATTCTATTGAGGCAATTGACTATTGCTTGATGCTTTTCATTTGCTTTGCTCTACTTAGTTTAAGTTTTGTTAAATTTTATAGCAATTTATCTATGATTTCGCTATATACTATAATTCTTACAGCAGGAGCGACATCTATTTACAAAATTTATTATGTTGTTCGCTATACCGATTGTTTATATAGTATTAAAAATTTTTTCGTTAAATTATTTAAAAGAAAATAGCTATTGACAATTGCTTTATCGTCTGCTAAAATTTAAGAATAGAGGTTATTATGTTATTATCATTTAGTAGTATTTGGGAATTTTTGTTAAGATATACTGTTATTACAGGTGTGCTTATTGCTATGGCTGGTACAACTTTGTGTATGGTTGCAGGAAGTATTCAAAAAAGCAAGAGAAAAATTAACAAAATTGATAAAAAAGACAAATTGTACATAAATTTAATTTTTATCGGTGTAATTCTTATACTTGTTGGCATGATTTTTATGGTTTTACCTTTCGAAAACACTTTCTATAAAGGATAATTATGCAACATTATTTTATAGATAAAGAGCATAAAGTTAGTGATTTCTTTGAGTTTACGGATAATGTATTGGGTTATGACATAACTTTAAAAAGTTGCGATAATATTTTTTCAAAAAACAAAATTGATGATGGAACTAGAAGTTTACTAAACGCAATAAATGAAAAAGTAATTCTGTCTGGTCATGGTCTTGACTTAGGTTGTGGCTTAGGTATTATTTCGATTGCTTTAATTAAAAAGTTTAATGTCACCTTTGACATGGTAGACGTGAACCATACTGCCGTTAGTTTAAGTAAAGAAAATTTAATTAAAAACGATGTTCAAAAAAGCGCAAAAGTCTACTTTAGTGATGGCTTTAGTGAAATAAACGATGACTTTGATTTTATAGTATCTAATCCACCAATCAAGACTGGAAAAACTCTTTTATTTGAAATGATGGATGGTTGTTTTAGTCATTTAAAAACGAACGGCACTTTGACTTTAGTAATTCGAAAAGATCACGGTATGGAGAGTCTAAAAAAATATCTCGTTTCACTTTTCGGCAATTGTGAAATAATCGAAAGAAATAAAGGATACTACATATTGCAATCAAAAAAAGATAGTTAAAACTATCTTTTTTAAGTGTTAAAATTGTTTACAAAATTTTGGTTGTTTGTTTGTGTTTGACACCTGTATGGTGCGTTCCAATTGTAGCATGAGCAGTTACATGGATTGTAATTAAAATAAGTGGTGGCTTCTAGTGGAAAATTAAGATTTGAAACACGATAGAAGTCGCAACAACCCGAACGATAATAAAAAATGTACATTTTTCACCTCATTTTATAATATGCTGATTGACAATTATTGTCAAAAAAATATAGAGTATTTTTCTTGTCCGTGCATAAGATAGTATAGAGGTATTTATGAAAGAGATTGCTATTGCATCTCAAATTAAGAACAAGGATATAATAGACTATCTTTATAGCGAGATTAAAAAAAGAGAAGATTTAACCAATACAATAATCACGAACTATAGTGACAACAATTTTTCATACATTTTATTTGCTTGTAATGAAGATTTTATTTACGAATTAGAAAACAATTTAAGAAAAATTATAATTGACTATATTGAAAATGTTTACAAAGTGGAATTTTTTAAGAAAACTATTAAAAATCCACTTAAAGATACGCTAGCATTTAATGCTTATGTGAGTGTGCTATCGCAATTTGATAGAGAAACTGACGAAAATGCACTAAGTAAAATGATGTTACTTAATCAAACCTTTTTTATTGATAGTTTTTTAGAGTTTAGACTAAATCCACTTAAAACTCATTGGAGTATGATGGCAGAACTTACGAGCGACAATATTTCAATGCTTAATACTGACACTTTTCAAGATGTAATTAGATTTTTAATTAATACAATGGAAAACAACCTTTACAAAATTAAAGTTGTCTGCGACAAGTCGCATTTTTCAGTCTATCAAATGAAAAATAGAGATTCGAAATTAAAAAAGACAGCCGACTACAAAAATTCACTAGATTTGATAGCAAATGTACTCAAAAATTGTCCTAATTATATTGACGTCTATGTTGATACAAAAGAAACAAATGACGCCGTGTCGTTTTTAAGTGGAATATATGCCAACAGGTTAAAAATATTTTCCAAATAATTGACAAATTTTTTATCATGTTTTATCATATTTTTAGAGGTATATATGGTAAGATATGCTGGTCTTAGTAAGGCAGAAGTTTTAATGCAGTTATATAATTTTGCGAAATATGATTTGAGTGAAAAATCTGTATTAGATGTTGATTTAAAAGACATGAAATTATATGAGGCTGAAAAGTTAATAAAAGAGAATTTAATATTTACTAAAATTAAAGATAAAATTATCAATGTTGATTTACAAAATAATATTAGTTTTGACGAAACTTATTATGATGAGATTAACGGAATTGGAACAGCACAACATGCAGTTGACACTTTAGTTATCGCTAAAATTCAAAATAATTTAAACAATGTTTAGTTTTTACTTGACAACTGATATTGCTAGTGCTAGAATTAAATTAGTTTAATAGATTATTTTTTGGACAAGTAGTTTATGAGTTAATGTTAAGAGAGAGTGTCTGCTGGCTGGAATTGACACAACACACTGATAAATGAAACCACCAATTAGATCACCAACCAAATAAGAGGATAGGAAACTATCAATTAGGGTGGAACCACGGTATTTATCGTCCCTTGCTGTATAGCAAGGATTTTTTGTTTTAAGGAGGAAAAATGAAATTTGTCTATAACACAAATGGCACATGTTGTGTGCAAATCACGATTGACTATCATGATGACATTATTGATAACGTAACCTTTTTAGGTGGTTGTAATGGCAACACAAAGGGAATAAATGAATTAGTTAAAGGCATGCATTTTGATGACGTTATAAAGAGGCTAAAAGGTGTCACATGTGGGTTCAAACCAACATCATGTCCAGACCAATTAGCACGAGCATTAGAAAAATTAAAGGAAGGAAAAGGAGAATAATTATGGATAAAGAAGAAGTAGAAATGTTTAATGAAAAACAAAATATGTATAGACACAGTATGTCGCATATTTTAGCAAAGGCAATCAAAGAATTGTATGGTGAGAATGTAAAATTGGCAATAGGACCTGCTATTGACAATGGTTTTTACTATGACTTTGACAATCTCTCTATTAATCAAGAAGATTTTAAGAAAATCGAAGACAAAATGAACGAAATAATTTGTAGAAATGAAGATTTCGTTAGAAGTGAGGTGAGTAAGGAAAAGGCTCTAGAAATGTTTAAAGATGAGCCTTATAAAATTGAACTCATCAACGACCTTCCAGAAGGAAGCACTATTTCAGTTTACCATACCGGCAGTGATTTCTATGATTTATGTCGTGGACCACATGTTGAGAACTCTAAATTTCTTCGTGGTTTCAGTTTCAAAATCAATAGAGCAAGTGGTGCTTATTGGCGTGGCAGTGAGAAGAATAAAATGCTCACTCGTGTTTACGTTTATGGCTTCTTAAACAAAGATGACCTTAAAGAATGTATTAGGTTAGAAGAAGAAGCAAAGGAAAGGGATCACAGAAAACTTGGTAAAGAATTAGGAATTTTTATGTTCAATGATTTAGTTGGGAAAGGTCTTCCTATGTGGCTTCCTAAAGGCTTTACACTTCGTCGTCAACTTAGTGACTATATCATGAATAAAGAGATTTCTTTAGGCTACCTTCACGTTATGACTCCAAGTCTTGCTAATGTAAATTTATACAAAACAAGTGGACATTGGGATCACTATAAAGATTGTATGTTTCCAAGTATGGAAATGGAAGAAGAGTCTTTTGTTCTTCGTCCAATGAATTGTCCTCATCATATGGTAATGTTTAAGAATTTCCAACACTCTTATAGAGATTTACCACTTCGTATTGCTGAAATTGCGAACGACTTTAGATATGAAGCAAGTGGAACTCTTGTAGGTCTTGAGCGAGTTAGAGCAATGACTCAAAATGACTCTCACATTTTCTGTAGACCTGACCAAATTAAAGACGAAGTTGAAAATGTTATTAAACTAATTCTTGACGTTTACAAAGATTTTGGTTTAACGAAATATAAGTTCCGTTTGTCTCTAAGAGACCCTAAAAATGTTGATAAATATTTCGGTAACGACGAATTGTGGGAGAAGAGCGAAAAGGCACTTAGAAAAATTCTTCAAGATAGTGGTGCAGAATATTACGAGGCTGAAGGTGAGGCTGCCTTCTATGGACCAAAAATTGACGTGCAAGTTATAACTGCTATAGGTCACGAAATTACCTTGTCTACAGTGCAACTAGACTATCAACTTCCTGAAAAATTCGAACTTGAATATATCGATGAATTTAATAACAAGGTTAGACCTGTCGTTATTCATAGAGCGATTTTAGGCACACTTGATAGATTTACTGCTTTCTTACTTGAGGAAACTAAAGGGCTTCTTCCTGTATGGGTTAGTCCTGTTCAAGCAAAAATCATCACTGTAAGTAATAATAATGACGAGTATGCTAGAAATGTTAGCGAAAAATTAAAGGCTAATGGAATTAGAGTAGAACTAGATACTGACAACGAGAGTATTGGTAAGAAAATTCGTAACGCAGTATTAGAAAAGTCTCCTTATATTTTAGTTCTAGGTGACAAAGAAATGGTTGATGGAACTGTTGCTGTTCGTCGTCGTGGTAGCAAAGATACTGAAACCATGAGTATTGACGCTTTCACAAACGAAATTATAGATAAAATTAAAAATAAATCTTTAAATTAACAAATAGTGTATTAATTTAAATTTTAAGCATTTAATTAAAATAAAAAGTAAAAAATTGCAGTATTAACTGCAATTTTTCTATTGTGTAAACAACAAAACGTAATCTCGTAAGAGATTCGTTTTCTTCAGGGCTTACAGTTATTGAGCTCGTCTGAACCGGTATCACGATTACTCATTAAATAACATTCCTCACCAAACTGAATAGTCTAATCAAAATAATTTCTAGAAAAAAATTTCAACTAAACATTTCAAATATAAATCGTAACTACGATCTGTCAAGTATTTAAATTAAATTTAATGTAAATTATTTAATAATGATTAATTGTAGTGAAACGTTTTCAGTTTTTGTAGAAAGATTGCAAGATTTGATGATGGAAAAGAATTTGAATATAAAAGAATTATCGGCTAAAACTAATATTCCACGTTCAACAATAAATGGTTGGACTTTAAAAATAAGTAGACCACAAATTGAAGCATTATGTATTTTAGCAGATTTTTTCGGTGTTACAACCGATTATTTGTTGGGTAGAGAAGATTAAAAATTATGGATGAGGAGAAGTTAAAAAAGATTTTCAGTGAAAAAATTAAATTTCTAATTTTAGATAAAGAGATTAATCAAAAAATTCTAGCAGATGAGGTTGGCATCCCACAATCTACATTAAGTGATTGGTTAAATTGTAAAATATTAGCGAATATTTATGCTTTAAATAAATTAGCAGATTTTTTCGGTGTTACAACTGATTATTTGCTAGGTAGAGAAGATTAATTTAAAAACCTTGTGAAAACTATTGACAATATTAATATATTATGTTATATTTAAATTGTAAAAGTAGGAGCAAGTCTTCTCACCATGAAGCAAAAGCGACATCGGTCTTGAAAAGAATATTACACATTTTGTGTTTTATATTTAGACTTTAGATTTTGTTTGATGGGTACTTTTACATAAAGTTGCCCATTTTTTGTTGGCAAGTTTCTTTAAGGAGGGAATTTGAAAGAAACACTTAAAAATGAACAAATCGTTTTACCAGAAGTTCGTTTAATTGGACCTAATGGTGAACAACTAGGCTTAGTTAGTAGCGACAAAGCAAATGAAATTGCATCTAGTTACGAACTCGACTTAGTACTTATTGCGCCTGATGCTAAACCACCTGTTTGTAAGGTTATGGATTTTGGCAAATACCGTTTTGATGAACTCAAGAAATTGAAGGATCAAAAGAAGAGTCAAAAGGTAGCAAAATTAAAAGAGATGTCACTCTCTATGGGAATTGATACTCACGACCTCGAGATTAAGGCGAAACAAGTTTGTAAATTTTTAACAGAAGGAAGCAAAGTAAAAGTTAATATCCGTATGAAGGGCAGAATGCAAGCACGTCCTGAAATGGGTATTGATGTTATGAATAAATTTGCTGAACTCTGTGCTAGTGTTGGTCAAATTGAGAAGAAGCCAGAAATAAATGGACGTAACATCTTTATGTATTTAGCACCAATTAGCAAGAAGTAAGGTCTAAACTTACATTTTACAAAAAAATTTAACAATTTGATGTCTTATCAAATTTTCTTTGTTGTGACATTAAATTTTAGAGTTTAAATACTCAAAAAAGTAAAAGGAGAATTATATTATGCCAAAAATGAAAACAAGACGTGCCGTTGCTAAAAGATTTAGCGAAACAGGTACAGGAAAAATCAAGATGATGCATGATGGTAAAGGTCACATCTTGGCTAAAAAATCTAGAAAGAGAAAAAGAAATTTAAGAAAAACCGGTTATGTTTCTAAGCAATATGCTAAGAACATTAAGGAAATGATTTAGGAGGAAGCATATGAGAATTAAACGTTCAGTTAACGCTGTAAAGAAGCGTCGTGCTATTTTAAAATCAGCAAAAGGCTATAGAGGTGCTAAATCAAAATTATATAGAGTAGCTCGTCAAGCAGTTATGAAATCTGGTCAATACGCTTATGTAGGTCGTAAGAACAAGAAACGTGATATGCGTTCTCTTTGGATAACTCGTATCAATGCTGGTTGTCACGAAAACAATATTTCATATAGCAAATTTATTGCAGGACTTAAGAAGGCAAATATTGACTTAAATAGAAAAGTTCTTGCTGATATTGCCGCAACAGATAAAACTGCTTTTGCTAAATTAGTTGAAACTGCTAAAAAAGCATTAGAAAAATAGAATCGAAAAAAAGAAAATAATTACTTTTAACATTACATATTGCGTTTTATTTTCTTTTTTTGTTTATTGTTAACATAAAAATT
>JAZRUZ010000057.1:0-6876 GCA_045598895.1 Candidatus Onthoplasma sp.
AAAAATGTTTGATTATTCAAGTCAAAAAGAATATGAAATAATTAACAATGGTTTTTATGATAATGAAAATAAGTTGTATAGCAAATTTAATATAGTAAATTTGGACAAAAATTATGTTTTTATAGAACGCAAAACTAAAACTTATACATACTCTGGATTTGTATCAAATATTTATGTATATAAAAAGATTTAATCTTACAAATAACCATTGTGTTGTTTAATCTTTTGCTATTTATATTGTAGAGTTTAAATCTAATTTTATTTTTAAAGTAGTAAATTTATGAAATCTTTTTTTATAAAGTTAGGCCACCGTCGATAGTGATGATTTGACCGGTTATAAAACTTGATTGGTCGGAGAGTAGAAATTTTGTTAGATTTGCGACATCTTCTGGTTTTCCTATTCGATTTAGTGGGGTAGAGTCGATAATGTCTTGAAGTTCGGCTTTTGAGTAGCAACTATTCATTTTTGTGTCGATTAGTCCAGGGCAAATCGCATTTACTGTAATGTTAGATGGACCTAGTTCTTTCGCAAGAGATAAAGTAAAACTATTCATAGCGCCTTTGCTTGCTGAATAAATGCTTTCCATGCTAGCACCGACACTTCCCCACATAGAAGAGATGTTGATAATTCTTCCATCTTTATTAGAAATCATATCTTTTACAGCATATTTTGTAGCATTGAAACATGATTTAAAGTTGCTATCCATTATGTAATTAAATTCGTCTTCGTCTACATTTTGAATGAGGTTGGATTTGCTCACTCCTGCTGAGTTTACTAGTCCATATATCTCAATATTTTTTTCTTTTAAAGTATCGAACAAACTTTCAACTTCACTTATTTTTGTTAAATCACATTTTAAGCCAATGTGCTTCCCTTTATTCTCTTTTAAAAAAATTTCAACAGGCTCGCTGTTTTTATTATATATTAAGATAAGGTTGTAGTCTTTTGCTAGAATTTCGGCGATAGATAAGCCAATACCACCACTAGCACCTGTAATAATTACGTTTTTCATATTTCTATTATAGCATAAAATTTAAAAACACAATAGTTTTTCTTAAATTTAATTTTATATTTTAATTTCAAAAATATTTTAAGTTGACTATATTAAAAAAAAGTAATATAATATTGACTAGAAAAAAGGAATTTTATGACTGAATTAGAATTTAAAGAACTAGCAAATATTTTATATCCTAATGTGAAAGACATTAGTTTTTATTTCGATAAATATAAGAAAAGAGAAGTGGTGGGGGAAGTGACAAGAATTGCACCAAGTCCAACCGGTTACCTTCACATTGGTCAACTTTATCAAGCGCTTATTCATAGATTGCTTGCCGACACTACGAACGGAATTTTCTATATGCGCTTAGAAGATACGGACAGTAAACGTGAAGTTGAGGAAGCAGGTGACATTGCGTACACCATGTTAAACAGGTTTGGTCTCACTCCAGACGAAGGCTATCGTGGGAATTTAGAAGAAATCGGTGACTACGGTCCTTACATTCAATCAAAAAGACTTGAAATCTATTATTCTTTCGCACACGAACTCGTAAAACGTGGTAGAGCCTTTCCTTGTTTCTGTGAAATGACTAACAGCAAGGAAGATGTTCTTAAGAAACGTGAAGAAGAACTTGAAGAGTCTAGCGACATTGAAGTAAAAGATCCTTGTAGAGATTTTAGTTTAGGTGAAATAAAGACGAATTTAAGTGCAGGTAAAACTTTTGCTTTAAGATTGTTATCCATTGGTGACAGCGAAAAAACTCACGAATTTAACGACCTTATTAAAGGTAAGAAAGATTTAAGGGAAAACTCTAAAGATGATGTGCTAATTAAATCTAATGGAGTGCCTGTTTACTCATTTGCGCACGTAGTTGATGACTTGCTAATGGGAACGACCACAGTGGTTCGTGGTCAAGAGTGGTATCAGTCGCTTCCTGTACATATTGAATTGAGTTTAGCGTTTGGTTTTATACCTTTTAAATATGCGCACACTCCTTCAATTTGTGTGTTAGACGAGAATGGCAACAAGAGAAAAATAAGCAAGCGAAAAGATGCTTTTGCTGATGTTCGTTTCTTCTTAAAACAAGGCTATCCTACAAGCGCTGTTATTGAATATTTGTTGAATTTGCTTAATAGCGATTTCGAACTTTGGAGAAAGAATAATCCTGATAAATCTATTAAGGAATTCCCTTTCTCACTAAAGAAAATAGGTGTAACAAATCCAATGTTTGACTTTATGAAATTAAACGACATTTCAAAGACAATAATTTCAAAACTAACTGCAGAAGAAGTATATGAAAATGCATTATCTTGGGCAAAAGAGTGGAATAGTGACGACCTTAAAATAATTAGCGAGAACAAAGATAATTTGATTAAAGTTTTGTCAATTGATAGAGGTACTGAGAGACCTAGAAAAGATATTACAGTTTACAGCGAAATTTGTGAACTTTATAATTATGTTTTGCCAGATTTCAAGTTGGATTGTAATTTAGAGTTTGGTAATGTAAAGAAAGGAAATCTTGTAGGCTTCTTAAGAGAATATGTGGGAAACTACAAAACTTTTGCTGACAACAACGAGTGGTTTGAAAATCTTAAAACAATCGCTAACAAACACTTATTTGTAGATGGAAAAACTTTTAAACTAGAGCCAGATGCCTACGCAGGAACTATCGCTGATGCTTCAAAATTTGTTCGTTTGGCAATAACCGGACGAGAGAATAGCCCAGAACTTTATTCAATAATGAAAATTTTAGGCGAAGACGAGACAAAGACAAGAATAAATAGTTTAATAGAAAGAATTAAAGTCGTTTAATATTTATTAACTAATTTTTATGATTGTATTGTAATCCTTATTTTATATTGGAATAAAAACAAGTTTTGAAGTGATAAATAAATTTGAATTATTGTTTAAATGGAATTTATTATATTTACTAATAAAAAACACCGACCTGATGGTTGGTGCTTTTTTCTAGAATTATTCACCTAATGTGTAATAACTTCCAGAATTTTGAGTGGCTGGGAATCTTTTACCTTTCTCTAAGTAAAGACTTCCACCATTTCTACCGTTCTCATCATAGGCAACATAAGTTGCGCTATTTGGTACGGTTTCGCCTGGACGCCATTTTTGATTATTCATACGACCTCCAAGTGTATTGTGTGCAAAATTCTTTAAAATATTAAATTTTGTTATTTTTATAACTTGGTAACAATTGTATTTTAATAGATTTGTAATACAATTTATATTAGTATTTAGATTTTAATTGATTATAAATTATTGATTTAATCTGAGAAATCTAATTTGTTTTTAATTTTTGTATTTTTGATAAATAAAAAAGAGATTGTATAAAGATTTTGACTAGTTGCAATTATTGTCGTTTCGTGTTATAATTTTTCTATGTTAAAGTTAATCAACACAAAAAATTTTCCATTAGCGCTAGACGACCTCTTTGATAGAATTAAGGGCGAAAAAAGAGTGCAGATTGTTGTTCCAGATAAACTTAGTTTGTTTATGGAAAAATTTTTGTTTGAAAAGATGAACATATGCTCATCTTTTAATATAAAAGTGTCTACTTTTAATAGGTTTGCAAAAAGAAATCTTGATATTCCTAAAGAAAAGGAGATAACTAGGCTTGGTTCTATTCTTTTAATAAATAAAATCTTAAATGAAAATATGGATAAACTTTTAGCAATTAAAAGTAAATCTTATTCTTTTAATTATGCCGAAACCATATTTGATACAATTTCTCAACTAAAATCTAGTAAAATCACTCCTGACGAAATGATGAGATTTAAAAGCAAAAATGTGGAACTTCAAAATAAAATTCTTGACCTTGCTTTAATCTATTCGTCATACGAGGAACAAAAAGCAGGATACCTTGACGCTAGCGATAGTTTCTTAATGTCGATTTTTTCTGTATGTGATGGGCTAGACTACGACGAAATCTATTTTCTTGGTTTTGATGATTTTACTGCCATTGAATATTCAATTCTCGAGCGACTAATAGAGAAAGAAAATATTTTTATCTACAACTATAAGTCTAACGAGAGCAATTCTTACATTTATAACAAAGAAATGGAAGAACAATTAAAAAATCTTTGTTTTACAAACAATTTTGATTATAAAATAGAAAATAGCGAGTTAAAATCTAGTGGATTAAATGAATTTTTATCTAATAATTTATTCGCGACAAAAAACAATACTTTTGAAATAGAAAAATCTAATTTTGAGATTGTTAGTTGCAAAAATATTGCTGACGAACTTGACTATGTTGCAAGACGCATTATCTTAAGCGAAAAGCCGTTAAATAGCTTTGGTGTCGCAGTTTATGATTTGGAAGGCAACAAAACAAAAGTTGAAGAAATTTTTAAAAAATTCGAAATAAATCATTATATAGATTGTAAAATTGCATTATATTCTTCAGTTTTTTATAAATTTTTGTTAAGTGTCTTAAAATATAACAGTGAAAGTTACAATTTATGTCATCTTATTGATATTATTTCATCACCATTTTGCGAAATGGGCGAAAATGACAAAATTAAATTAATAAACGAATTAAAAAGTAAAAAATTTTTAGGTTTAGTTAACGAAGATTTTGAAGTCCGTGACGATTTGAAAGAAATTAGAGATAATTTTGTTTCTTTCATGTTGGACTTAAATTTTTCGGGTCTAAAAGTTAACGAGATTATTGAAAAATTAGTTTCTAAAAGAGAAAATTATGAAAGTATTATTTCGAACCTTTCTAATTTGCCACAAGAAAAACTTATTTTAAATAAATCGGTAGATTTAATATATTCGTCTTTCGATGAAATTTTAAAGTTTACAGATAGTCTCAATTTAGAAAAATTTATTGACATATTTTCTAATTTAGGTGGAATATGTAAAATTAATAATTTGCCACTTAGTGTTGATGCAGTTAAAGTTGTTGAAGCAAATGATAATATGGAGATTTTTGATAACCTGTTCATTTTAAATTTCACAAGCGAAAATGTACCTAATGTAAAAAACGATTGTGGAGTTATCCTAGATAAAGAGATAAGTGAATTGAATTTCAAGAACAAACTAAATCCAACAATTGCTCACATAAATAGAGTAAATAGACTAAGGCTTTTTAATTCAATGCTTTTATTTAACGATAGTTTAACCTTAACCTATTCAAAACATCCTAGCGAATTAGTAAGGGCGTTAAATGAAAAAATTTTCTATACCGAAAACGGAATTAAAAAGAGTGTTGTAAAGCAAAATGTTGAAGTTATTAAAAATGTTGCGCTAACCAAATGGGACTATATTGAAACGACTTCAAAATTAGGCAAATTTAGCACTCTTGGTGAAAAATTAATAAAAGATAAGGATTTTTCATTAAAAAACAAAGAAAATTTAGAAAAAATTAATGCTTTACAAAAAATTTCAGCGTCAAGTTTGGAAAGTTACTTTAAATGTCCTCTTTATTATTTTCTCAATAATGATTTAAAAATTAAAGAGAGAGAAAACATTGAAATCGAGTCGTTTGATATTGGTAACATTATTCATGATCTGCTTTACTCTTACTACAATTTAAAAAAGGAAGTAGGCGATAAAAAAGAGTTTGTTGCTAATCACATTAATAATTATATTAAAAATAGTGAAAAGTTAAAATTAAGTTCTTCTAGTCCAATAATTAAAAACTTAATTGATGAGTGTATTAGACTCTTAGACGGGGTTGATTATATTGATAAAAACTCTTTATTTGTACCAAGCAAGTTTGAATTTGAATTTAAGAACAAAACTTCACTTAAGTTAGATGATGTAAATCTTGAAGGAAAAATTGATAGAGTTGACATATTTAACGATATGTTTAGAATTGTGGACTACAAGACGGGAAATGTGGATTCTAGTCTTAAAGAATTTTACTACGGAACAAAACTGCAACTTATTTTATATAGTTTAGCGATTGAAAATATTTTAAAACTTAATGGTGTAGGCGCGTTTTATTTGCCTCTACACAATGATTTTTCAAAGACTGAACAAAATTCTTACAGTTTAAGTGGAATATATTTAAATGATGAATCAGTAGCAATGAGTATGGATACAAGACTGCTTCCATCTACTAAAAGTGATATCGTAAATATCAAGTTAAAAAAAGATGGTAGTGTTTCTAAGTTGGACAAGGCTTTAACTATTAAAGAACTAAAAAATGTTGAAAACTTTGTAATGGAAATTAGTAAACTAGCAATAGATGAGATAAAATCAGGTTACATTAATCCAAAACCAAATAAATCAACTAAAATTTGCGAATATTGCCCTTATAAAAATGTTTGTTTAAGAGATAGTAATGGTTTAGTAGTTAGAGAGTTTAATTCGGTCGACACAGAAAGTTTTACGGAGGGAAATGATGAAAGAATTTAAAGGTGTCCAATTAGATATTTTATCCTCAAATTCGCCTGTGGAACTTGTTAGTGCTGGCGCAGGAAGTGGAAAAACTACTGTCATGATTGAAAAGATAGCAAGGTTAATTTTAAATAAACAAGTTGATGTTGAAAATTTGTTAGTAGTTACGTTTACAGTTCTTGCCTCTCAAGAGATGAAAGAACGATTAATATCTAGACTTAAAGAGGAATTAGAAACAAGCAAAAACAAAGACCAATTATTAGACACAATTGATAGGTTAAATACTGCAAGTATAGATACTATTGATGGTTTTAGCAGTAAAACTATAAAAAAATATTTTTATGAGTTGAATATCAGTCCTAATTTAGAGATCGTTAGCGACACTACAAAAGATTATTTTCTTTCTCGTGCGATTGAAAAAACTATCAAAGATTATGAGAAAAATCATGATGATTTATTTTTACTTATCGATATTTTTGGTGGGAATAGAAGAAATTTAGAAAATGTTAAAAAA
>JAZRUZ010000058.1:0-7462 GCA_045598895.1 Candidatus Onthoplasma sp.
TCATTATTTACAGCATCTTTTGTAAAAGTTGACTCTGTTATCATCTTACTTATTTTATCCAAAAAAGAATCAAAATCTTCAGTAAGAATGTTACCATAAAACTTAATTTCATCGTAATTAGTTGATGCATTCACATTTAAAAAATTAAAATACATCTTATTAACTTCTTCTTTAGACATTGTTTTCGTTCCTGAAAAAAACATATGTTCACAAAAATGCGCCAACCCTAAAAGGTTTTCATCATTAGGATTGTATTTAAAATCACAATCAACTAAGGTTGTTTTAGAAATATTATTCTTACAATAATAAAGTGTTGCACCATCACTTAATTTTATTCTCTTGTATTTCATATTTTTATTATATATTAAATTTCTACATTTGTAAATACCTTTCTAAAATTTCAATAAATATGAAATTATAATAAAATTACACCCTTTTTTACAAATTAAAAATATGCACTTAATTGTACAGAATATATGACGTGGATAGAGGGGAACGACGCGTTAAGCCAAACTTCCGGTGGATGTTTGGTAGCCAAAGTTCGGGAGAAATCTATGATTTCGGTCTAATAGGCAAGGCTCGGACTCGTCCGATTCCCCTATTATATAAAAAATGCGTGTTATTAAATTTAACACACATTTATTTTTGGAGCGGGTGAGGGGGAACGACGCGTTAAGCCAAACTTCCGGTGGATGTTTGGTAGCCAAAGTTCGGGAGAAATCTATGATTTCGGTCCGGCCGACAAGGCTCGGACTCGTCCGATTCCCCTATAATATAAAAAATGCGTGTTATTAAATTTAACACACATTTATTTTTGGAGCGGGTGAGGGGAATCGGACCCCCGTAACTAGCTTGGAAGGCTAGCGCTCTACCATTGAGCTACACCCGCATATTAAGTTTTAAAGAATTTTTAATTTTAATTATAATTTAACTGCGCTAGCCGAGGCTAGGCTCTTCCCGTCGCTTTGCTCACTCGTTTAACGCTAAAATATACCAAAGGGTATATTTTTACGCTACTCGCCATTGAGCTACACCCACACGTCGTAACACTCACTTTTACTCATTTGCTTGCGCAAATTTCGACTAATTCTTAGGTTACTCCTTTCATAAAGGACAACAATGCTTGTTTTCCTTTATAATCTTTTCAAGTTTTGTTTGCTTTTTTACCGAACACTCGCTTTTACGTTAATGTTTAAACAACTATAGATATTTCATGATTTATTTGTAAAACCATCGTTTCTCGATAATTGCAACATTATATTAGCATAGTATTAATTTACTTGTCAAGTTAAAATCGCAAAAAGTGTAAAAATTTTAGTACATTTTCATTTTTTTTATAAAAAATACTTGTTTTTTTGTTTTTTATATTGTATAATTAAAAAGTCGCTAATGAAAAGCGAAGGTGTGGTTAATTATCTCATGAAGGTAAAAGCACATGACTTTTAATCATGGGCACGACGCGTAAAACTGACCTTTCAGTGAATGGTCAGTAGCCAAAGTGCGGGAGCAATTTGTAATTGCGGTCCGGCTCCGACAGGACTGTGCCACATATATCACACAAAAGATGGTTCATTAGCTCAGTTGGTAGAGCACATGACTTTTAATCATGGTGTCCCGGGTTCAAATCCCGGATGAGCCACCATTTTTTATTGATAGCGACTTAAATTCACAGGTGACTGAGTATAAGGCTTATAGTTGCATTAGCAACCTAGCTAAAGCTTGAGTTGCAAAATAATAAGGATCCCGCGAAACGTATGTTGAGTGGGAAAGAGGAGCAACCGAGTAAAAAGCGAAATTTGCGTTAGCAAATGAGAAATAACGAGAGTTGCGACGATGGGGTATCGCCAAGCGGTAAGGCACAAGACTTTGACTCTTGCACGCGCTAGTTCGAATCTAGCTACCCCAGCCAAATACGCGTCAATAGCTCAGTTGGATAGAGCATCGCCCTTCTAAGGCGGGGGTCGGGGGTTCGAATCCCTCTTGACGCACCAATAAAATAAATTATTTTAAATAATATTAAGGAGAAATAATATGATTAAAGTTTTATCATACGATAAAGATTCTCAAGAAGCCTGGGTTTCCATTCAAATTTGTGGTATAGATGTTGAATGCTTTTATTATCCTTGTTTAGAACTTCCAAATATAAATTCTGACTTTACTGTAACGCCTTTGCTAGTTGATCGCATTTATAAATCAGACAAAAATGAATCTATAGTAGAAAAAATAGATTCAAATACATATCGTTTTGTTGGTAAGGTCATTAAGTTAGACAATAAACAATGTCGTGCTGATATAAGTATTAATGGTGTGATCATGACCGATATTGATGATGTTCCAGGCGATATTAAACTTGGTGATTATATTGAAATATTTGTTAATAATCGACTTGATATAACTATAAAAAATTGATTTCAATGTTAAGATAGACTTGCATATTTAAATGAAAGTCAAATTTATTCCAATAAAAAATGAAAAGATTATAAAGGAAAACATATCATGTTGTCCTTTATATGAGGAGCAACCGAGCAAAAGGCTTATGGTTGCGATAGCAACCTAGCTTAAGATCGTGTTGCGACGATATGGTGGATATAGTTCAGTTGGTAGAGCGCCAGATTGTGGATCTGGTTGTCGTGGGTTCGAGTCCCTCTATCCACCCCATATAGAGTGTACTAAATCAGTACACTTTTTTATTATTTTAAATGGGACTCGAACCCAAGGGTTCGCAGCTGTCGCAGCCGGACCGAAATCATAGATTTCTCCCGAACTTTGGCTACCAACCATTCACTGAAAGGTTGGCTTAACGCGTCGTTCCCCTCTATCCACCCCATATAGAGTGTACCATTAAGTACACTTTTTTATTTAATATAATAAGAATATAATAAATTAATTTATTGTAAATTTAATCGTTTTAATAATTTGAAATTAATTAAAAAATTTCGATTTAATATTATTATCCATATAACATTTCAATTTAACACAAAGATTAAAATTTCATAATATGAAGTGGAGGAAAATATGAAAATTACTAATCAATCAAATCTAACTTCCGAATACCTATTGCCTGACGGGACGACAGACACATCGAACGTGGATAGTAATGAATCTACTACAGAATATATGACGGAAAGTTTTCTAAAAGTTAAATCTTCATCTAAATCATACGGAAAACCTGGTGATGAATTAACACAAACTATAGTTCTAACCAACAACAGTGACTATGAAATAGAAGATATTAGCATTATAGATACAATGAGTGAAGGCGCAAGTTATGTTGCTGGATCAGTAACAATCAATGGTACACCTCAACCCGATTATGATATAGGTACCGGTTTTTCTCTTGATGCACCTATTGCATCTGGCGAAAGTTTAACAATAACTTATAAGATTACAATTAACAATCAATTAAGTGTTAGCGAAATTACAAATACAGCTCAAGTAACTTATAGTGTAAATGAAGTAACGGACTTGGTTGAAAACACCAACACAGTAACTATAGAAACGGTAAATAACAATATAACCATTACAAAGACTTCAAGTGCTTCAGCAGTTATTCGTGGTCAAACTTTAACCTTCTATAACGATATTAAAAACGAGGGAACAATTAAAAATACTAATTTATTCTTTAAAGACCCAATTCCAGCGAACACAAAGTTTATAGCAGGAAGTGTAAAAATAGATGATACTGCTCAGCCAACCTATGATCCAGAAACAGGTTTTGCTTTACCTGACTTAGATGCTGGTGGTCAAATAAGAGTATCTTTTGAAGTAAACATTTTATAAAATTATGAAAATTTATGCAATGTCGTACGTTTATGATAGAAACTTTACACCATTTAAAGTTTACAATAGTAATCTTTTAGAATTGGAAATTCGGGAATACAAAATTATTCCCTATGTAAAAGAACAAACTAAAATTCAAAAATGTAACATTAAGAAAAAAGTGAGTTGTTTAAGTTTATGTCAAGTCATATGTGCAATATGTTGTTTTATTAATTCGTGTCATGATTTATAGTGAATTATGACCTCATCTTTTGTGTCGTTATACTCTGCTAAAATTATATTATATAAATCTTTTTTGTATTTAATTGAGCACTTCTCTTTAAGCCAACTTATATCTTTATTTATACTATCTAAACTACTTTTATCAATGTGCCCGTCAATTATCAAATATTTTGGTGTAGAAGATGAATTAAATTCTTGTTTTATGTCTTTTAACACAACAGGGCTAAAACGAGAATCTGGTAGAATACTTATTTCTCCATTGTTTTCAAAAAATAAGTAAGAGATTTGCTTCAAATCAAAATAATTTTTTGCCCTACAAAGTCCTAATAAATCATTTATATCTAATTTAGATTTCTTTAAATTTTTATAATTTATTTTACCATTTGATATTATTTCAATCTGTTTGCCTTTTAAATATTTCTTGAATGGAACTTTTCTCTCTAAAAATGTAATAAAAGTAGAAAGCAAAAAAAAGACTAAAATAGATAATGCAAATTGATACCAAGGCGCACTATTATCAACACACCACTCCCCTGCAATATTTCCAACCGAGATTCCTACAACATAATCAACTACGTTTAATTGTGCTACCTGCTTTTTACCAAGCAAACTTGCAATGATAAACAAATATATGAACGAAACACTCGCTGTAATTATAATTTTCAAAATTTCCATACAATAATAATTTCCATTTTTTAAAAATACAAAACAAAGGAGGCTAAAATGCATTGTTGTAATCCATGCAATTGTAATGACAAATGCATAATAAAACCATTTAATCAAATTATCAATTTTCAGGGTTTAACCGGTCCAACCGGTCCTACAGGTCCAGCCGGAGGCCCAACGGGACCTACGGGACCAACAGGACCAACCGGCCCGCAAGGTAGTTCTGACACTATAAGAATTCAAGAAACTAGAACAGGTGCAGAAGGAAGTTCTGCCTTAGTAGAAGACCTTGGAACTCAAAACAATCACTTACTGCGATTTACTATACCGAGAGGCAATACAGGTCCTAAAGGAAATGACGGCATTGCTGACATCGTTTCAGTAGGTACTACAACAACCGGTGACGCTGGAACTGAAGCCGTAATTGAAGATGTAGGCACCGACCACTACCATGTATTAAATTTCACTATTCCACGTGGTGACAAAGGCGAAACAGGTGAACAGGGTGCAACCGGTCCACAAGGTCCTGCTGGCCCTTATCAAATAAAAACTTCCTATATAGTGTCTTACAATAATGATCCTACAGTCTTCCCTGTCGATGGATTAGAAATAGTATCTGGTGGAAGAATTCCTCTTCAAAGAGAAGAATTAGATTACGGCGACATAGTTGAAATAGACAGCACTGAAAACACTTTAAGATTTTTAGAAGAAGGAGTTTTCCATGTAAGTTTCACTGTTAACGCCTATGTGAAACATAGTGCGACAGATTTTAATCCAAAAACTGACTTTGTTAGCATAGGTTTTCGTAGAGTTGACGCTACCCAAGTCATAGCAGGTGCTAACACTTGGAGTTATAACGAATCAGCATCTAACCTTTCAGGTGAAGGCGTAGTCGTAGTTACCGATACTAACGCCCCTTATGAATTTGTAAACCTTAGAAATAAAAGCACTTTTGTCAATGGAGGTGACATAACCGAAACAATAAGCGACTCATATTTTGCTAGCCAACTTTTAACCGTTATTATCACCAAACTATCCCCTACAGTATAAAAAAATAATATTCAATCACAGAAAATGAAAATATAAATGATGTTTTATAAATAAAATGATTTAAATCAATTTATATTTTCAGTGAAATCTTGAAATCTTTTATTTTGTGAAAAAACAACTGTAATAGTTGTTTTTTGCTATTATTTTTAGTATTTTTTTATTGTTTTTATTTTTGTCTCTTTTCCATTTTTTTGTGAAATTTTTTTATATTTCTTTTTGTATTCGTCTAAATTTTTGATTGAATTTTGAATAGAATTTAACAGTGACTTTTCGTTCAATTCGTTTTCTCTAATAATTTTTGCAATACCAAAATTTTTATAATACATTGCATTTTGCACCTGGTCTCCCCTAGAACTTTTGTTTTCTAAAGGCACTAAAATCATAGGTTTTCGTTTGTAAAAGCATTCTGCCGTCACTCCTGCTCCACTCCGACCTAGTACAAAATCACAAACGTTATAAAGATTAGACATGTCATTACGAAGTTCGAATGCGTTATAATTTTTATATGATTTTTTAATTAAATTTCCTTTTCCTGTAATGTGTATTACGTTGCATACATTTAATATTTTATCTAAATTTTTATTAACTACATCATTTATAATTTTCGAACCTAATGAACCACCGACAATAAGCATTGTTGGTTTGTTCCTATCAAGGTTTAATCCATTTGTATTTTTGTTTACATCATCGAATTCTTTACTAAAAATTGGTCCTGTATATTTAATTTTAGGTATATTTGCGAGATTTTTAAAATTCACACACATAGTATTACAAAGTTTTAATATAATTTTATTTGCTAAGCCAAAAGAATAATCGCTTTCGTGCGCAATAATCGGAATTTTTAACTTTCTAGCAGCAAGACAAACCGGCAAAGCTACATATCCACCTTTACTAAAAACTACGTTAGGTTTCTCTTTCATTAAAATTTCTTTTGCGATTTTAATTGACCTTAACATTTTAAAAGGGATACTGAAATTGCAAAACAACTTGCCTCTCACCAATTTCGTAGTAGGTATTTCAAAATACTTAATTTTGCCATTTAATTTTTCTTTTTCAATGCCATTTCCACCAATATAAACTTGTTCATAATCTTTCAACTCTTCCATTAAATAGATATTTGGCATGACATGACCTAATGTTCCGCCACCTGTAAATACAATCTTTTTCATAACTTTATTTTATGTAGAAATTTGTCAAAATATAATAGATAATTTATTTTTTAGCAAATTCAAATTTTCTATTGACATAAAAAATCGATTTTGTTATAATTAAATAGTCTGTACGGGTTATTAGCTCAGTTGGCGCACTGACCTAAATCTCAACTCCTAAACTCGTTACGAGGTTAAGAGTCAGTTGATTTGCTTGTTTATCTTAATATTTTTTATGGGTTATTAGCTCAGTTGGCGCACTGACCTAAATCTCTACTCCTAAACTCGTTACGAGGTTAAGAGTCAGTTGATTTTATACTTATCTTAATATTTATTTTATGGGTTATTAGCTCAGTTGGTAGAGCACCTGACTCTTAATCAGGGTGTCCGGGGTTCGAGTCCCCGATGACCCACCAAATTATAGGGATAGTAAAGTTTACTACCCCTATTTTTTTCCCTGATTTTCGAGTACCTCTTAATCTCTTCGAGAGTTCTTCGTTTCGTGCTCTTGTGTTTGCAAGCAACCACCTTCACTCTCAACTCGAACACAGGGTGTCCGGGGTTCGACACCTGTCGGTGCCAGACCGTGCTAAAGC
>JAZRUZ010000059.1:0-14008 GCA_045598895.1 Candidatus Onthoplasma sp.
TTTATCATTTAAATAATGTAATATTGATTTTTTAGAAAAACTAAAAGATAAGAAATTTGCAGTTAAATGCAATTGTTTTTCTTTAGACTTACCATACTTTGTATCGCCAACAATAGGATATCCATAATAACTTATATGTGCTCTAATTTGATGAGTGCGTCCCGTTAAGAGAGTTGCTTCTAATAGTGTGTTGTTGCCCTCATATTTTATTATATTAAATTCAGTTACAGCTGGTTCAAAACCCGAAGTTTTAACTTCGCTTACCCAAACTTTACTAAGGCTATCAACTTTTTTTAAATATACTGTACGTTTAATTTTAGTTATATCTACTCTGCCTTCAACAAGTAACGCATACTTTTTAACAATACCTTTCCTTGTTTTAAAAGCGTCAAAAAGTTCTCTCTCTGCTGATTTGTTTTTAGCAAAAATTACTAAGCCTTCAGTGTTTCTATCAATCCTATGAACAGCAACAATGTCCTTATATTTAGTTAATAATACATGTAATAAATCTCTTTCTTCAGTACTAATAACCTCTATGCCTGCTATTTTGTTTACAATAAGAATATTATCGTCCTCGTAAACTAAAGAGTACCAATCTAAGTCTAAATTTTTATCAATGTAAAACACAACTATTTTATCATTTGCTTCTAAAACTTTATCACAATTCTGCCTTATATTATTTACTTTAACATCTTTGTTTTTAAATATTTTTTCAATGTCAAAACGAGAAAGAAAAGGCAATTCATCAATTATTGCTTTGGATAATTTCTTATTTTCATTTACTATAAATTCAATTTTTTGCATTTCTATTTATATATAAATCACGCATAAATTTAGCGCTGATTTCCTGACTATCGCTTGCTTCACTGATAACCCATGGCTCAATATTTAGTTCATAAATGGCGTCAATAAAATCTTCTAGATTTGGCTTCCCTACACTACCATCAAGCATATTCTCACCATGGACTAAATGTTTAACTTCACCTTTTTCATTATATTGGATTGTGTAAGCGTGAAAATGTATTTCACTAAATTTTGTAGGCAATTTTTCTTTTATTTTATTTAATCTTAAAATTATATCTTCTTTAGTATTTAAACTACCTATTTCTCGAGCGTGTAAATGTGCAATATCTATACACGGATAACAATATTTGCAGTTTTCGCAAATATCAATAATCTCGTCAAGCGAACCTAAATTTGCAGTTTTGCCACCAATTTCAGGATATAATTTTACATTACCCATGTCAATAGATGACGTTATTTCATTTATAGAATCAATAAGTTGTTTAATTGCAACTTTTCTTCCTTGAGGTGTATTATCGTGCCCACCACCCGGATGAAAAATTATTCTTTCAACACCTATTTCCTTTGCTAAGGTTATACCTTCATGCATTAAAATTTTACTTCTCTCTACACTAGGAGTGTTTTTGCTACCTAAATTAATGTAATAAGGTGCATGAATTGTAAAATGCATACCTTTTTTTGCTTCTTTTACAAACAATTCTTTGTTTGCATCACTACATTTAAACCCATAAACACATTGGATTTCATAAGCGTTCAAATTTAGACCTCTTAACCAATCAAAGAGGTTATAAAACTTCCCTTTATAATTTGTTGGCACACCGGCCACACCAAAAATAGATTCTCTCATACTAAATAAAATTTTTACAGAATTTTTCACGCAAAATCAAAAAACGTGCATCATTAATTTGATAACTATTATCAATTGCCAAATCTAATTTTTTGTTTAATAGACTAGCAGATTTTTCATCTTTAATAATTAAAATGTTTTGAAGCGATTTATTAATATGCCCTTTGTCCATTACAAAGGATCCTGTTAAAACATAAGTCTTGTCAATAATGATAGCATTGAAATTAATATATCCATCATAAAGGTAAACACCTGCGCCAGATAATGCTAATTCTTTAGCAAATGCTCTATATGCATAGTATCTACTATAATTTTTAGTTTTAATAGGAATAATTAATTCTACTTTTATGTTAGAATTTACGGCATATTTTAATAGCGACATAATTGTTTCATTAGGAGCAAACTCTCTCAACTCCATTCTAATAGATTTTTTAGCTGTGCAAATCGCTTTAATTAACAACAATTCTATATTTTTAGCGTCATCATTTGTTACGTACTCAATAATATTGTTGTTATTAAAGGAATTTTCGACGTTGTCCTGATATTCCATGTATTTACCACTTGCAAAAATTACGTCTTCATATAATTTTAAATTTACATCTTGAACAATTTGACCTCTTAATTTTGTAATTAAAAAGTCATTATCAAAAGTCAATTTTTTATCACTATTGTCTAGATTGCTTAAATATATAACTTTACCATCAATCGAAATAACATTTCTTTTATTAGCAAAACTTTTTGAACACATTGAAGAATTCTTAAACTTATAAAATTTAACTTTTTTTGTATTAAATAATTTTTTGATTTTATGTGGCAAACAATTACCTGCACATTTTATAGTTACTCCCTCTTCTGCTTTTTCAGTTAACAATGTCGCAATTTCGAAAAAATCTTTTTTATTAATTTTATCAAATTCAAAGAAAATAAATTTGTTAGCAGAACTTATGTCTTTTTTAAGACTATTTTTAAACTCATCGTAATTTGTTATAAACTCAATGTCATTATTTACCCTTACTTGTGAATTAAATGACCTTGATGAAAATTCTAATAAGTCATCATTTATTTTTTGTTTTAATTGAACTATTTTTTTATTAGATAGATCAAGATAGATCTCATCTTCAATACTTTTGATCTTTAGTATCTTCTTCCTTTTTAAGTAAACAATTTTAAAAATAACATATACAATGTATCCAACTATTTGTGTAAACAAAAATATTACTGACCAAATAAAAATACTGCGTGGTTTATCACGCTCAAATATAATCATAAGACTTAACATACATAAGTATGAAATTAGTAAAAAGATAATTAAAAAAATTTTAAATGCCATAATTAACTTTATTTTACCAAAATTATAGAAATAAAGCAAATAAATACATTAAATTTGATTAATTTAATTGAAAAAAAGCATAAATTATGTTATTATATCTATGCAAACCCAAAAATGCTAATGTGACGATAACTTTCGAGTAGCGTAATAAACAATATTTTGTATGTTGTTTTAGCGTTAAACGAATGAGCGAAGCGACGGGAAGAGCTCGCTCTACCAACGCTATTAAAAGTTAATAATTTATGCTGATGTGGCTCAGTTGGTAGAGCAATTGATTCGTAATCAATAGGTCACGAGTTCAAATCTCGTCTTCAGCTCCAAAAAAAAGCAGGATAACACCTGCTTTATTTTATTGTTATAGTTATTTCCTTCATCACTTTAGTGTCACCCAGCCAAGTCAATGTCAATGTAACACTGCCCTTTGACTTTACTTTTAAACTAATTAGTGGTGAAACATTGTTTTTCAATTCTATTACATTTGTATTATTAATGTTGACACTTACTGCTTGATTTTGTGCTAACTCACTATTTTTATCTTTAATCTCATATTGTATAGTTAAAGTCGAATTATCTAAATCATAATCAAATTCAATATTTGTTGGATTGTTTAAAACATTTTCTCCGTATCTACTCATAATAAAATTTATTGAGTAACTTACAGATGTTTCTTCCTCTTCAGTAGGTTTTTCTGGTTGTTCTTGTTGAGGATTTTCGTTACCTCCTTCTATTGAAGGATTTCCCTCTTCATTATTAACTTCAGTTTGTTCAGTCCCTGTTTGATCTCTATTTAGAAATTTAAAGGGTTTATAGAAAATCAAAAACAAAGCAATACCAACTATTACTATAGAACAATATAAAATAAAGAGCCAAGAATTCTTCTTCACTCTTTGATTTTAATATAAAAATTATAAAATTACAATACAATTTTGTCTATTTTTCGACAAATTACGACAAATTGTTCTTTTGTTTAAAAATAATTAAGTTGATTTTCTCTTTTTCAATATCGATAAAAGAGATTTCGAATTTCATTATTGCATTTAA
Source organism: Candidatus Onthoplasma sp. (assembly GCA_045598895.1). GTDB lineage: Bacteria > Bacillota > Clostridia > Christensenellales > UBA1242 > Onthoplasma. The sequence continues at coordinate 4,023 of JAZRUZ010000059.1, forward strand.
TTTGAAAATATGATGAGTCTGGACATTAGATTTCTCACTGTTATCTCTAGTATAAGCAAAAGCATTTAAGCCGTTTTCTAGTTTAATTACAGCACCCGATTGAAGTATTTTAATAACTTCACCACTTACAATGTCACCAACATGAAGGCTATTGTAAATTTCAAGATTTGGATTAGGCATGAGTTGTTTTAACCCTACTGCCACACGCGAAAAGTCAAGATTACAATCTAAAATTTTAAAAGTATATGTTTTATGAAGTTCAAGAAATTCTTGTAAATTATCTAACTTGTCATAACTAGCATCACTAATAGAAAGTTTTGCTTTAGAGCCATTTGCAAGCAAAACTATTGCATATTTTTCTTCTATTTTAATAACTTTCCCGTCAATGTTTTCACCTACGCTTATTGGTGAAATTTTGTCTTCGCTAATAAGTTTAGTTGACGCTACAATAGATTTCTTAATATTGTCAATTTCGATAACAATTGCAGTCAACTCACTATTTACTAAATTGTCACTTTCAAATTTATTGTCGTTGGTTGTTTGACTATATGGCACAAACACTCTATACCCCATATAATTCCCAGCAATACCAGAATTGTTTATTTCAGTAACCGGAAAATTTAGTATACTTCCTACCTTTAAATTCTTTAATTTTTCTTTGTCTTCAAGTGCCTTATTAACACCTTCGTGCTTTAAAATTATACACCCTTTATCGTCAATTTCTCCTGTAACCATGACCAATATCGCATCACCAATTTTAAAAGGAGGATTAAGTTCAGATTTAGGGAAAACCCCTTCTTTTAAGCCACCAAGGGCAACAACAACTTCGTTCTCACCAATCATAACGATTGTACCTGTAATTATGTCACCTCTATTATATTGTGTCATGGTAATATTAAAGTCTTTCATTTTCATCTGTGTTCTCCAATAAACTATTCATTTTTTCTACAATTAAATTAGAAAATTCAGTTACATATTCTTTATCTTTTTTCTTAGTTTCGTCCGGATAAATAGGCTCGCCAATAATTAAGTTTGTCTTATGAAAAAGACGGATTTTTTTATCGAACATCATAGGAACAACAGGCGTGTTTGTCCTAATTGCAAACATAGCAACTCCTGCCTTACTATCTTCACTTGTAATTTGTGGAGTTTTCTTCCTAGTACCCTGAGGGAAAATAGCCAAATTTTCGTTATTATTCAAAATTCTATAAACTTGTTTAATAGTAGTTGGATCGACTGCCTCACGGTTTACAGGTATACCCCCAAATGACTTTAAAACGAAACGCACAAACCAATTTTTAAACAACTCAATTTTTGCTAAAAATTTTGTTCGTCTAACAAGTTTAATATCAAGCATAACACAATCTAAATTAGACATGTGATTGCACGATATTATGCAGTTTTTCTTTCCTAATTTTTTTAAGTTATTCTTGCCTTTCACTTTTACCGGAATACATAAAGTAATTGGCAAAAATGCAAGGACAAAACAAATCCAAAATAATATCATAAATTCCTTTTAATGCTGTCGCCAGCAAGTTTTCCTGTAGACCAAGCAATTTGTAAATTATATCCACCTGTCAGCGCATCGACATCTAACACTTCGCCTACAAAATATAAGTTTTTAACAAGTTTACTTTCGCAAGTAGACGGATTAATTTCTTTTACATCCACTCCACCAGAAGTCACAATTGAAACATTAATACTTTCTAGCGACTTAATTCTAAACTCTAAATGTTTAAGTGATTTAATTAAAATTTCTCTATCAATTTTTGTAAAATCAGCCATTTTTTTGTTAGAAATTTTTGTATATCGCATAAAATACTCAATCAAACTGCTAGGTAATAGTGTTGCTAAATAATTTTTATAATCTTTTTTAGCAAATTCAACAAACTCTCGTTTGAATTTTTCATCTAATTTATTTTCGTCTAAAGCAGGCTTTAAATCAATAGAAAATAATGCATTGCTTAAATTAGACTTATTAATTTTACTAGACATTGTAAGAGCAATAGGCCCTGTAATAGAATTGTAAGTAAACATCATTTCGCCTATTTCGCTAAATACTTTTTTGCCTACAATTATAGTTCCAACAACATTTTTTAGACTTAAACCATTTAATTCGCTAATATTTTCTTTAACAATTATTGGACACAAGGCTGACCTTGGCTCTATTACATTATGACCGAATTGTTTTGCTATGTTGTAACCTAATGGCGAACTACCTGTTCCAGAATAACTAAGTCCTCCTGTCGCAATAATCAAACTAGATGCAGTATATATAACACCGTTATTACACTTTATATTGAATTTATCTTCAATCTTTTCTACACTTGATATTTCGTTGTTTAATGAAACTTTTACGTTTTCTTTTTGCATAACACGTTCTAAAGTTTTGGTTACGTCACTAGCAAGATTACTAAAAGGAAAAACTCTATGTCCTCGTTCTACCCTTAACTTTAAACCATTGTCTTCAAAAAACTTCATAGTGTCAACCGGCGTAAAAGAATTTAAAGCAGTGTACATAAATTTAGAATTAGTAATAATATTTTGTATGTGATTGTCAACCGAACTATCGTTTGTTAAATTACACTTGCCTTTTCCGGTGATATAGATTTTTTTACCTAATTTTTCATTATGGTCTAATATGAGAACTTTATTTCCATTAATAGCCGCAAAAATAGAAGCCATCATACCTGATGCTCCACCACCAATTACAATTACATCATAATTTGTTTCCACATGATAATTTTATCACTTTTTTAAAATTTTTGCAACAAAAATCTGTTTAGAAGAACTGTATATATCTTCATTAGTAATCATAATTTAGTGAAAAATAGACAATTTAGAAAAATGAGATAGTTTAGTAAAAAAGAAAAATGCGAGATAACTCGCATTAGTTCTTAGCGTCAAATTTAATGACTAATTTATTTTTTTCATTAGATGTTGATTTAACAACAGTTCTTATTGCATTAGCGATCATGCCATTTCTGCCAATAACACAACCTAAATCTTTGCTGTCTACTAAAGCCTTTAAAACAATAGTTTTACCTTGCTCTTCTATTACAATCTCTACTGCATCAGGATTAGACACAAGATTCTTTACAATGTAACTTAACATTTCTTGCATAGTCTATCTCCTTATGCTTTCTTTTTCTTGTCGTTTGTTTTAGGTGAACGATTTTTCTTTTCTGTTAGCAAACCTACTTTAACAAGCAATGTTCTAGCAGTTTCAGTTGGTTCAGCACCATTTTTAAGCCATTTGTTAGCCAATTCATTATTAATCTTGATTTCAGCAGGATTAGTTAAAGGATTGTAAGTACCGATTTGTTCGATATATTTACCATCTCTTGCAACTCTAGAATCAGCAACAATAACTCTATAAAAAGGTGTTTTCTTATCGCCTAAACGAGTTAATCTAATTTTAACAGCCATAATTTTCTCCTTTTTCTTTACATCTGTAAAGTTATTTCACTTTACATTATAACATAACGTTTCAAATTTGTAAAGTAGTTTTAAGAATTTTTTAAAATAATTTCAATAGTTGATGTTAATACTAAATAATGGTAAGTTTAATCAATTAGAAAAAATTAGGCGTTTGCCTAATTTTTTTATATTAATTGCCCATAAGTTTTCTTAGAAGTGCTTGTTTGCCACCTTTGCCGTTCATCATCTTCATAAGTTCTTTAGATTGATTGAATTGCTTTAATAGGAGGTTTACGTCACTTACGTCTACTCCAGCGCCTTTAGCAATACGTTGTCTACGACTGCCATTTATTATATCTGGATTTGTTCGCTCTTTAGGTGTCATTGATTGAATAATTGACTTATTCTTTTCAAAGGTTTTCTCATCAATTTGATTTTCTATCTCTTTTAATTTACCACCAATTCCAGGAAGCATGCCAAGAATGGACTTAATTCCACCCATTCTCTTCATAGAGTCTACTTGTTCCATATAGTCATTTAAGTCAAAATTATTTGCCTTAAATTTTTCTTCCATTTTTCTTGCTGTTTCTTCGTCAACTGCTTCCTGTGCTTTATCAATAAGTGTCAAAACGTCACCCATTCCAAGAATTCTACTAGCCATTCTATCTGGATAAAAATATTCAAGGTCGGTTAGTTTTTCGCCTGTTCCCACGAATTTAATTGATTTGCCTATAACTGACTTAATGGAAAGCGCTGCGCCACCTCTTGTGTCGCCGTCTGTCTTTGTGAGCACTACACCTGTAACATCAAGAGCATCATTGAATGCTTTAGATACGTTAACTGCCTCTTGACCTATCATTGAGTCTATGACGAGCAAAATTTCAGTAGGATTGATTTTATCTTTAATATCTTTCAATTCCTGCATTAACTTTTCGTCTATTTGAAGTCGTCCTGCAGTATCTATTATAACGTAATCCAAGGAAAATTTATTTGCATAATCAATCGCTTCTTTGATGGTCTTTGTTGGATTTTGTGTACCTTTTTCAAACACGTCAACCTGAATTGATTTACCAAGGACTTTAAGTTGGTCAATCGCTGCTGGCCTATAAATATCACAAGCAACAAGCAGTGGTTTTTTGCCTTCCTTTTTTAATTTCAAAGCAAGTTTACCACACATGGTAGTCTTACCACTACCTTGAAGTCCACACATCATAATTGTTGTTGGAGGTTTTGGACTTATATTTAGTTTTTGATTTTCGCCACCTAAAACAGCAGTCAATTCATCACGGACAATTTTAACAACTTGTTGACTAGCAGTTAAGCTATTTAAAATCTCTTCACCAAGCGCTTTTTCACTTACTTTGTTTACAAAATCTTTAGCAACTTGAAAGTTTACGTCGGCTTCTAGAAGAGCCACTCGAATTTCACGCATCGCCTCTTTAATTTCGAGGTGAGTTAGTTTTCCGTGATTAGTTAATTTCTTAAAAATATGGTTTAATCTATCGCTTAAATTTTCAAAAAATGCCATTAGTTGTCCTCCAAAATTGATAGTATTTGATTTTTTGTATTAGTGTCAATTTCGCTTAAAGATTTATTGTTTAATATTTCTTTAATTTTAATATCACGAGCAATAAAATGAAGTTTATTTTCAAATTCCTTCAATGCTTCAAACGACTTATCAATCGAATCTTTTACAGCCTGCCTTGAAATATTTAATTCTTCTCCTGCTTCAGCGAGTGAAAGATTATTATCAACATACATATTGATATTCTTTCTTTGCTTTTCAGTTAAGAGCGCGCCATAATATTTGTTGTATATTGCGAACTCTACCATCTCATCAATTGTCATAGCACCTACATTAAAATTTTATCTATAAAATTATCGACGTTAAATTCTTCAATATCGCCTATTGTTTCACCAAAACAAGTGAAATAGACCGGCACATTTAAATCATTGATAATTGGATAAACAACGCCACCTTTCGCCGTACCATCAAGTTTTGTGAGAACAATTCCATCAATATTTACACTGTCCTTAAAGGCTTTTACTTGTGCAATAGAATTTTGTCCAATTGACGCATCAAGAACAATTAAATTAAGCCTATTAGCCGTTGGATATTCTCTAGAAATAATGTTGTTAATTTTTTCTAATTCTTTCATTAGATTAACTTTTGTGTGAAGTCTACCTGCAGTATCTACAATCATAACATCGTCATTTTTTGCCTTCATACTAGCGATAGCATCAAAGACAATGGATGCACTATCTGCGCCTTCGCCTTGTTTAACAATTCTGGTTTTTAGTTTATCAGCCCAAGTGTATAATTGTTCAGTCGCACCTGCTCTAAATGTATCACCAGCAACAAGCAAAACTTTCTTTTTCTTATCTTGGAAATATTTAGTCATTTTAGCAATAGTTGTAGTCTTACCTACGCCATTTACACCAACAACTGTGATAATTAAAGGATAATTAAATTCTACGCTTCCGGCTTTTAATTTATTTTTTAAAATTTGTCTTAATTCGCTTTCAGCATTTTCGCTATCTTTAATAAGTTTTTCTTTACAAGTATCTTTTAATTCGTCAATAATTTCAAGAGAAGTCTCAACACCCATATCGCTTGAAACGAGTAATGACTCTAATTCATCAAAAAAGTCATCATCAAGTTCTGTTCGTTTAAAAGTGTATTTTAACTTCTCAAAAAATTTCTTAAAAATTCCCATAAATTCCTTTATTAAGCGTCGATTTTATCTTTGTCATTTTCGGCTACTTTTACAGCGTCAGCAAGTTTTACTGAAACTATTTTACTAACACCCTTTTCTTCCATTGTAACACCATACAAAGAGTCTACAACTTCCATGGTTGGCTTTCTATGAGTAATGACAATGAATTGTGTTTCATCACTAAAACGTTTCAAATATTGTGCATAACGTTCAATATTTGAGTCATCAAGAGCAGCCTCAATTTCGTCCAAGAAACAGAATGGCATTGGTTTAAGTTTTAATATTGCGAACAAAATTGCAATAGCAGTCATTGTCTTTTCGCCACCACTCAGTAGCGTAATATTACTTAAAACTTTTCCAGGTGGTTGAGCGATAATTTCAATACCTGCAGTTAACGGATCTTCACTAGGAAGAATTTCAAGTCTAGCATTACCACCACCAAATAATTCTTTAAATACTTTAGTGAAGTTAGCCTGAATTTTTTCGAATTCAGTGTTGAATTGAGTGAGCATTTCGCTAGACAAGTCTTTAATAATCTTGACTGCATCGGCTTCAGCAGAACGCAAGTCTTCAACCTGACTTAACATATCATCATATCTTGCACCTTCGCTCTTATATTCGTCTATTGCATTGATATTTATAGCACCGAGTTTATTAATTTCAGTTTTAAACTTGTTAATAGCAATTGAAGTTTCGCGTATATCAAAATCATCACCAATTGTTTTAAATTTCAAACAATCATTATACGTCATTTCGTATTCTTCGTAAATTCGTTCTTGCATGTTTTCAATATCAATGTCAACACGTTCAAGTTTACTTTCTTCTTGAACGATCTTATTATTGACACGATTTCTCTCATCAAATATTGTATTCTTTCTTTCGTCAATTTCTTTTAATTCATTCATCAAGGTTGACTTAAATTCATCGAATTGACTTAACTTATTGTTGAGTTCGTCGAGTTTCGTTTTTATCTCTTTTACTTCAGTATTTTGTTCTCTAACATCACACATTGATTTAATCTCATTGTACACTTTATTTTGTGTAAATAATTCACTATCAATATTTTTAATTAACTTTTCAGTATATTCAATATCTTGTGTATATGTGTCAATAGACATACTAAATGAACGAATTTTCTCTTCGGTGGACGCAATCTCAACTCTAACTGAAGTTATCTTTTCTTGGTATTCATCGCGACGAAGTTTTAAACCCTCGAATTGTGATTTATTCTGTTCGTTAAATTCGCCTACTTTTGATTTTGTGTTAGCATAATCTAACTCAACACTATCTATAGAATTAATTTTATTTGTTAAGTCTTTTACAATATCGTCAGCAACTTTTATTTGACTTTCAATCGAGAAAATATCTTCATCTAAACTAGCAATATTATCTTTGATAGACTCATATTTTGAATTTAATGTTGCATAATTATTGTTTAAATTATTTTCATCAACAATTAATTTTTCATTTTCATTATTTAATTCGTTAAATAGATTAGTCTTTTCTGCTAAAACTTTCTCTACTTCATTTAACTTTTTATTCTCAATTTCAATCTTTTCAGTTAAAGATTTTATTTCATTTTCTTTATTTAAAAGCGAACTATCGTTGCTCTTTTTACTACCACCGGACATACTACCAGCAGGTGACAACAAGTCTCCTTCAAGAGTGACAATTCTAAAGGCATAGCCACTGCTTCTAGCAATATTTACAGCATTGTCAATATTATCACAAACTACAGTTGCACCGAGTAAACTATCTACCACATTTTTATATTGCGAATCAAAATGAACTAATTCACTAGCGACACCTAGACAACCTTTCATTGTTAAATATTTTCTATCATTAATGTTTAAAGTTCTAGGTTTAACAGCACTAATTGGCAAGAAAGTAGCCCTTCCCAATTTAGAATTTTTAAGGTAGTCAATTAAAACCTTTGCATCTTCTTCGTTCTTAGTAACAATGTTTTGAATACTGCCACTTAAAGCAATCTCAATGGCTGTTTGATACTTTTCGTCAGTAGAGATTAAATTACCGACAACACCTTTAATTGCTGCGTTTAGTTTAGGATTATTTTTGCTCTCTTGAAGAAGGCGCTTTACTGCGAATTGATATCCTTCAAAATCGGCTTGCAAATTAGATAAAATGTTCTTTCTGTTCGTGTCATTAGATACTGCAGTTTTAAGTGCAAAAACTTGTGAGTTTAAGTCAGCAATTTCAAGGCTTAAAGATGAAATTTTTTGTTTATTGAAGTCAATTTTATTTTTAAGTTCGTTCTTCTCTAAATTTAATTCGCTAATTCTTTTTTCTAAAGAAGATTTTTCTTCAATTAAAGAATTTTTTTCGTTATTTAATTCGTCAAATCTAACCTTATCTAATTTAAGATTTTCGCTTAAGGTTTCTTTTTTGGCAACGTAGGCAGACAAGTTCGCTTTAATGTCAGTAATTTTTGAAAGGTTGTCAATCAAGTCTTTTTGATTTTGTTCTTTTTCACCTTCAGTTTTAGTAAGTTCGTCGACTAATTCAAGATATTTATTGGTAATATCGGTACTTTCGTCACGAAGTTTGTTTAAATTTAGTTTTGCTTCTTCACTCGCCTTAATAACACTATCAAGTAAGGCTTTCTTTTGATTTAGGTCTAAAGTATAGGCGTCTTTTTGCGAATTTAATCTAGAAATTTGTTCACTTAAATTGTTGGCACGCTCATTTAAAACATTGTAATCACCTTGTTGTTTTTCAAGCGCAATTGTGTTTTGTAACACTTGGTCATGAAGTTCATTTGCCTTATGGTCAAGCGAATTAATTTCATTTAAAGTCTTATCATAATTTGCTTGCTCAATGTCCAATTTTTCGGTCAAAACATTATAGTTATCTCTGTAACCTATTAGTTTTGTATTGATTTCATTTTTAGTTAAACTTGCATGGTCGTATTGATAGATATATGCGTTGATTTCAAGTGTTTTTAATTGGTCACGAAGTTCGAGGTATTTTTTTGCGTCATCACTTTGTTGTTTAAGAGGTCCTAGTCTACGCTCAACTTCGCTCATAATATCAGTGATACGACTTAAATTTTCTCTAGTTCTAACTAAACTGTTTTCGGTTTCAACTTTACGTGCTTTAAATTTTGCAATTCCAGCAGCCTCTTCGAATATTGCACGTCTTTCTTCTGGCTTTGATTGAATAATCTCTTCAACACGACCCTGTCCAATGATAGAATAGCCATCTTTACCAATACCACTATCGTACAAAATATCACGAATATCTTTAAGTCTACATGGTTGGTGATTTATTTGATAATCGCTTTCGCCACTTCTATATAATTTACGAGTGATTACCACTTCATCATGGTCGATATTGAACCACTTTTGTGTATTGTCAAAAACAAGAGATACTTCGCAGTAACTTAATCTTTTTCTCTTTTCAGTACCGGCAAAAATAACGTCTTGCATAGACTTACCACGCAAGGCCTTGCTAGATTGCTCACCTAAAACCCAACGAATAGCGTCACTAACGTTAGATTTACCACAACCATTCGGTCCAACAATCGCAGTAATACCACCATCAAAATTAATATGCGTATCATCTGCAAAGGACTTAAAACCGGACATTTCAATTTCTTTAAAAGTTATCATAATTTCCTTTGTTTTCCCCTAAAATAAAATTTAGTAAATTCTCACAAGGAAATTATATCAAATTATTTAGTTTTTTCAAAGTAAATTTAGTTAAATTCCAAAATTTAAAAGAAAAAAAGTGACCTTAGTCACTTAATCCTAAATTATTTTCAGTTATCTTTTCCATATATTTTCTGTAATCATCAGCATAACCTTTAAATTTCTTGTTTAAAAATGATAT
>JAZRUZ010000060.1:0-4513 GCA_045598895.1 Candidatus Onthoplasma sp.
CTATTAATTGGTCTATGAGTAAACCAATGTTTTTCTTAATATTATCAAAGGACGTGTTTCTGTTTACAGAAGAACAAATCTTAATCCTAATAAGATTATTATAATACTCATTATTTATATCTACAGCCAAGGCTTGTTTAATAATCTCGTTATCACCGAAAGACACTTTATCTTTTTTGTGTGTAACAACCTTGTTTAAAAAATCTAATAATAAATTTTCTCTTACTTTTTCCATGATATTATTTTATATTTTTTAATTAATTTTGTCAATATTAATTAGTTATTAAATATACTATTTCGCCTGTGTACAACATAGTGTTCGTTTCCGGTAAGTTAGCAATTACTCTATCTCCATCACCTTCAATCACGCAATCTAATCCAAGTGTTTTTAATTTAGCGCTAGCGTTCGCTACACTAAGACCAACTAGATTAGGCATAGTTACATTTGGAGTGTTGGTAAGTTGAGAACTATCTGTAGGAGAAATAGAAAGTTCACTAAAAATTCGCTCGAAAACTTTTTGTCCTACCGGCTTTGCTACTACTCCTCCGTAGTATGCACCGTTACTTGGCTCATTGACACAAATTAGCATTATATATTCTGGATTGTCGGCAGGATAAGTCCCGATAAAACTAGCAATATATTTTCCAACAGCAATTTGTCCATTTTCGCCGTATTTTTGTGCTGTTCCTGTCTTTCCACCAACGCTATAACCAGGAATAAATGTCATATTATTTTCGCTATTTATATTATTGAATAACAACTGATTTACTTTTTTTCTTACTTCTTCCTTTATTTCCAACTTTTTGTGAGTAGCATTGTTCTCGAATAAAATTTTATCTTCTGTTGCTATCTTATTGAGTATATGTGGTGTTGAATTCGTGCCTGTAGTAATCTTTTCATAAACTGACGCCATTTGCAATTCTGTTACTGCTATTGCATGACCAAAACCAATACGTGCTAAGTCAACAATCCTCACTTGTTCTTTTGGCATAACAATTCCACTTGATTCGCTAGATATGTCAACTCCCGTCTTTTCACCAATGCCAAACAACTTTAGATACTCGTAAAATTTATCCACACCCAAGCGCAAAGCCAAATTAACAAACACGCAGTTACAACTATTTTTGAAGGCTTCAACTAAAGTTTGACTGCCGTGACCGGTTGATTTCCAACATTTTATTGTTTCGCCGTCAACTGAACATCTTCCTCCACAGTAAAAATGCTCATCAAGGTCAGTTAGTCCTTCGTTTAATGCAGCAGTTAGTGTGATTAATTTAAATGTACTTCCTGGCTCGTACACATCAACAACACCCAAATTCTTTGTGAGTTGCTGTAGAGTTTCAATATCATTTCTAGGTACATTATTTAAGTCAAAACTAGGTACACAACTCATTGCCTTTATCTCGCCGCTTTTGCCAAGAATTATACCACTTGTGTTTATTGCCTTGTTTTCAACATACGCCTTATAAAGTTCCTCTTCCAAAATCGTCTGCATTTTTAAATCTATCGTAGTATAAACGTCAGCCCCTGCAATACTTGGTATATAATAAGCAAGGCTGTTGTCTAGTTCACTTCCTTGAGCATTGGTTTGCACTAAACTCTTTCCGTCGACACCTCGTAAAAATTTGTCATAATAACTTTCAATACCTGCCTGCCCAATATTATCAATCGTGCAGTAACCTAACACCTGTGTAAGCATATTTGAATAAGGATAAACTCGTTTTACATTTTGCGATAGGTATACACCCTTAAATTTTGTTAGTTCTTTAGCAACATTTTCATCAACTTGCATTTTAATTAAAACTTCACTAGTCGATTTATCTGTAACTTTTCTAAAAGCTGTTTGATAAGATATGTCTAATTTGTCTGCTAGTTCGTTAGCAAGTGTTTCTACGTCTAGCACATTCCTTGCTCTTACATACACATCATATGTCGTAATAGTTGTTGCGAGACTAGTTTTATTGGTATCATAAATTTCACCTCTTTTACTACTTAACGGAAGGCCTCTTAGCCACTCACTCGTAGCCAATACTTGAAGGCGTTTACCGTCAAAAATTTGAATATAAAAAAGACGAGAAAAAAGACAAATAAAACCTATAACTAAAATTAAAATGATTGCTATGAATCGCCTTTGCAGTGAATATAAATTATAAAAACTCTTAAATTTTTTCATAAATTATTATATTTTTTGCTTGTCCTAAATATGTTTTAGTTCGTAAATAATAACAACTTAAAAACTAATTGTGTCATCAAATAAAACTACGACAAAATTTATGATTTAATTAAAAGATAACTAATTTATTATGAAATTAAACTTTGAAGTTTGAAAGAAAGCGAATCTCTTATAAGATTACGCTTTGTTGTTTACACAAGAAAAAAGATTAACGTTTGTTAATCTTTAATTCTAAAAAATAATTTTGCGTTTTTATCCACAATCTTTTCTAATTCTTTTTCGTCTGTTTCACGAAGACTTGCTATAAAACTCAACACTTCTCTAACATTTTTAGGTTCGTTCCTTATGCCTCTAAATTTTTCAGGACTAAGATAAGGACTATCAGTTTCAACAAAGAATTTTTCATCAGGAATATTTTTTGCGACATTTTGAATGTTTTTTGAATTTTTGTATGTCACATTTCCTGTAAATGATAGGAAGCCTCCGAGTCTAAAAATCTCCCGCGCAAATTCTAAACTACCACTATAACAATGAAATACAAAACCAGCATTTATTTTATGTGCTTTTAAAATATCTAACATATCGCCATAGGCATCCCTACAATGAATTATTACAGGCAAGTTGTATTTGTTAGCAAGAACAATTTGATCTATTAAGTTCTCCTTTTGCTTTTCTTTGTTCACATCACCAAAATGATAATCTAGCCCAACCTCACCAATTGCCACCAATTTATCATTGCTTGCTTTTATTAAATTTTCAAGAACATCTCTAGAGTATTCGTTCGGATTTTCAGGATGAATTCCTATAGAAAAATAAACATTATCATTCTTTTCAGCAATTTCTTTTGCTTTTAAGTTACTTAAATTATCACAACCGACACAAATAGCACATTTAATTCCTGCCGACAAAAAATTGTCGATAATATTATCAACTTCTCCAATAAAACTATCATCATTTAAGTGGCAATGTGTATCAATCATAAATTTATTTTATCAAATTTCGTTATTTAATAAAAGTGTTTTAAATCAAAATTTAAAATTAAATAAAAGAAAACGATAAACAAAGTTTTAGTGTAAACTAAATACTATTTGACAATTATTTTTTAATATGATAAAATAAAAATAGAGGTAAATATGAAATTTAAAGAACCAACTGAAGAACAAATCATATCTTTTTTAAAAGCGTATAAGTTCGCTGATATTAAACAATCAAAAGATGCTGACAACTTCATTGTTTTCGTGGCCATTAGAGACGGAAAACTACATGAAATTAAATTCTATCACTATAAAGTAACTTGCAAAGACATTAAAAACATTGAAAGTTTGTGGATAAGTTACATTATGAAAAATATGCCTGAATACGCTTTAAAATATCAAGCAAATTTAACTAAACAAGCAAAGTTAGACATAAAATATAGTAAAAAACTTTCAAGCGAAACATTATCGTGCAAGTAAATGTTTAAAATATTATTTTTTATATTTATTACATTTTTATTTCAAAGAATTTATGAAAAAAGATGCAATTCGCATCTTTTTTTTATTTTTATTTTTCATTAATTTTTCTAAAATCATGCTTGCTTTTTAAACATAGATTTTAGCATTGCTAAGAGTTCAGTTTTATTTTCTTTACCTTGAAGTAATCTTTTAATATTGCCTCTATGAGCAAAAACAACTAACAACAAAATACCTGAAATCAATATATAATTTACGTAATTTATAGGATTGCATAGGCAAATTTCCACAATAGACATAGCAACTACAAAACCAATAGTAAGAATGCTTGCGTATTTTATAAATAGCATTGCAACAATCATTACAACAAAGCAAATCAATGCTACCCACCAATTTGCTACAAAGAACACACCAATACTAGTAGCGATTCCCTTTCCACCTTTGAATTTAAAAATGACAGGGAAAATATGACCAAGAACAACCGAAAATCCTGCAATGTACAAAGCAATCTCGCCATTTAGTCCGTTATTTTTGAAAATAAAGTAGCCTAAAAGTGTCACTAATACACCTTTTAGAGCGTCCAAAAGGAATGTCAAAATCCCAGCCCAAAAGCCAAAAGTGCGCCAAGTGTTAAGCGTTCCAGGATTTCCACTACCTGATTTTGTTATATCGCCATGATTACATTTTGAAATAAGGCGTGCAAATGTGATATTTCCAACAAAATAACTAATTAAACCTAATAAACAATAATAAAGATATGTCATACTCTCTTCCAAAATCAATCTTAGCACAAAGAAAACACAAAAGCAAATATTTTAACAAATTTTAAATATTAATTTAGTATGAGAAAATTATCTAGGAAATTATAACTACAATATAAATAATAAA
>JAZRUZ010000061.1:0-21342 GCA_045598895.1 Candidatus Onthoplasma sp.
TATAATATTTATTAAATTATTATTAAAAATTAAAATAAATACATAAATTTTTAAATAATACAAAAAATATAACCAAGGAGTAATTATCAAAAAAATTACAAAAATTGGATTATTAGTTTTAGTTTTTATTATTGGAGTTACTGCAATTAGTTTTAGACAAATCAACATGAGTTTTGCGTTAGACACTGAAAAAGCAAAATCTACTGTATTGATTGAAAGAAAGTCTGGTAAAATTTTAGATGAGAAAGATTGCCATATGCGTCTTCCTATTGCAAGTGTTACAAAACTTATGACTGTTCTTTTAACTTTGGAAGAAATTGAAGCGAAAAATATATCGATAGATGACACTGTTAAAGTTAGTGCTAATGCAAGTGGTATGGGAGGAAGTCAAATTTTCCTTGATGCAAACGAGAATTATAAGTTAGGAGAACTCTTAAAATCAGTAATTGTCGCTAGTGCTAACGATAGTAGCGTTGCATTGGCTGAATATATTGCCGGAAGTGAAAATAATTTTGTTCGTATGATGAACGAGAGAGCAAAAGAACTAAATTTACAAGACACTAACTATGTAAATTGCACAGGATTACCTTCACTTGAAGCATATTCTAGTGCGTATGACCAAGCAATAGTTTTAAATTTGGTATTAGATTATGATTTGTATCATCAATATTCTTCAATTTGGTTAGAAGATTTTATGCATCCTACAGGTAGAACTACGACCATGACTAATACAAATAGACTTTCTAGATTTTACGAAGGCTGTTTAGGTGGAAAGACTGGTTCAACTAACCAAGCAAAATATTGTCTAGCAGTAGGCGCTAAACGAAACGATACCGAACTAATTAGTGTTGTTTTAGGTGCTGATACGACAAAAGATAGATTTAAAATTGCAAGCGATCTTTTAAATTATGGTTTTGAAAACTTTAAAACAAAGACTTTGCTTTCAAATAAGGATATAGAAAACTTAGAAATTCGAATAAAAGGTCAAGATAGATTTACTCATGTTGAGTTAGAAAGAGAATTTAGTTATGTTTGCAAAAACGATGAAGAAATAATCTATTCATTAAACTTTAATGCTCCTGAAATGTTAACTTCAGTAAAAGTGGGAGATGTTGTTGGTAATGTTGAAGTCATAGTTGACGGAGAAATTAAAGATACCATTAACTTAATTTCAACCGAAACTCACGATAAGGCATCAGTTTGGGATTATTTTAAAGAAATCACACAAATGTAGTGCTTTATAATTTATAATTAAATAATTTTAAAAAGAAAAATATATTGTTTTAATAATAAAAAAAAGAAGTCGGTTTGACTTCTTTTTATATGTTAATTACTGCTTTAATACGACGAACTCCAGCAGAAACTGCTTCCTGTTTTGAAATTTTGAAGTTTACGAGTTCGCTAGTATTGTTTGCGTGTGGTCCACCACAGATTTGGAAATCTACATCTCCGATTTTATAAACTGAAACGATTTCATTTTCGTCAGCCTTGTGAACTCCATATCCACCTTCCTCTTTTGCTTCTTTAAAGGTCAATTCAAGACGAGTTACTTCTAAGTTTCTCTTAATTGCGTCGTTTACAAAATCTTCAATATCTTTCACTTCTTCGTCAGTTAATTTTCTATCAAAATTAAAATCGAAACGAAGTCGTTCACTTGTAATATTGCTTCCTTTTTGTTCAATTTGAGTACCGAATTTGTGACGAAGGGCTGCTAGCAACAAGTGACAAGCAGTGTGAAGTCTAGTGGTCCAGATTGAATCGTCAGCAAGTCCACCTTTAAATACTCCAGCATTAGTGGTACGTGCTAATTCTTGGTGTTCCTTCATAGCGTCATTAAAGCCATTGATGTCAACAGTGAGCCCTTTTTCTTTTGCCATTTCGGTAGTGAGTTCAATTGGGAAACCGAAAGTGTCATACAATCTAAAGGCTGCCTTTCCACCAATCTCTTTTTCAGGAACAAAGTTTGGATTTTGTGCCCTCATAAATTGATTTTTTCTCTCAATTCCGTTAATAACTTTCTCAAATTCTTTATTTCCAAGTTCAATTGTCTTTAAGAATTTTTCTTCTTCTTTGTTTAATTCTTCAATAATTTTGTTTTCGTTTTGTTTTAATTCAGGATAATCAAGTTTAAAATATTCAATGTAAATCTTTGCTATTTCACCAAGATTTCCTGCAGGAATTTCTAACTTTTTAGCATGTCTAATGGCACGTCTAATGAGTCTACGAAGAACGTATCCTTGACCAATGTTAGATGGTGCAATACCTTTTTCGTCACCTATCATTATAGTCGCTGTTCTTATATGGTCAGCAATAATTCTAAATGATGACTTGTAGGCTTGGTCAGTATAGGATTTGTTAGATTTTTCTTCAAGGAATTTTATTGTTGGTTGAAAGATCTCTGTATCAAAAACTGATTGTACACCATTTAAAATACACAAAGTTCTCTCTAAGCCCATTCCTGTATCAACATTACGTTGAGAAAGTTTCTCTATAGTCTTATCGGCATTTGCTTTGAATTGCATAAACACGTCATTCCAAATTTCTAAGAACTTGCCACAATGACAACTAGGATTACAATTAGAACTACATTTAGGTTGTCCGTTATCTATAAACATTTCGGTATCAGTGCCACATGGTCCAACTCCTGAACCTAAAATCCACCAATTGTCGTCCAAGAAATAAATGCTATCTTTATTAATGCCTTGTTTTTCCCATAAAGCGTATGCTTCAGTGTCTTTATCTATTAAGTCATTGCCAGCAAAAACTGTAACAGCGAGATGATTTTTATCAATGCCTAAATATTTAGGACTAGTTAAAAATTCATAACTCCAAGGAATCATTTCCTCTTTAAAGTAGTCGCCTAAACTCCAATTTCCTAGCATTTCGAAAAATGTAAGGTGACTAGCATCACCGACTTCGTCAATATCGCCTGTTCTTATACATTTTTGCACATCACAAAGTCGCTTTCCTTTTGGATGAGGTTGACCAAGTAGATATGGAACAAGTGGGTGCATACCTGCAGTGGTAAACAATACAGTAGGGTCGTTTTCCGGAATAACGCTTGCGCTTTTAATTTGTATATGACCTTTTTCAGTAAAGAAATCAAACCATTTATTTAGTAATTCTCTTCTAGTTATCATAATTTTCCTCTTATTAAAAAAGTGTAGTAAATACACTTTTGTTTTGTCTTAATATAATAGCATTAAATACCGAGTTTAGTCAAGATTTCTTTGTGAATTTCATCAATTGTTTTTATTTTTCCATTGTCGTCTACACAATTAATGATTATCCAACCACATTTTTTTGCTACGAACTTTCCAATCTTATAAGATTTTTTCAAATACTCGACATTGCTTTCGTAAATATCTTTATTGTCACCCGATTTGTAACCTTGTCTTAAATCAGCAAGTTTTTTACTATACTTAATAGGCATATCAAGGAAGATTACGACATCAGGTTTTGGAATTTTTAAAACGTTGTATTCAAAGTTTTCAACATACTTTAAAAACTTGTTTATTTCCTTTTTTGAATCTAGCATTGCCGATTGATACATCATGGAAGATTGAACGTACCTATCAAAAACAAAGTTTCCACTAGATTTTAAATGTTCGTCATATTGTTTAATAGTACAAAGTCTATCTACAGCATAGAAAGAATTTACTTGGTAGGCATCAAGTGAGTTTATATCTCCAAAGTCGCCACGCAAATACATTTTTACAGCGCCACAACCTTCGCTGTCATAATTTGGAAAACTAACTAGTTTGTAGTTTTCACGTTTTTCAATTAAATGTTTGTATAAAAGTTCAGTTTGAGTGTGTTTGCCACAGCCGTCAGACCCTTCAATCGTTATTATCATAATTACTCCTTTTAATAGATTGATTGTTGCTTGCAAATAAGCAAGCGATTAAAAGTAGTCAAATATCTCGCCAGAGATAAATCTTCCTTTTAATAGATTGATTGTTGCTTGCAAAGAAGCAAGCGATTAAAAGTAGTTAAATATCTCGTCAGAGATAAATATCCTTTTAATAGATAATTAAACCTTTATACTATTGTAGCACAAAACTAAGTTTACTCAAAAGGAAACAAGTCTCTTGTTTTTGTTTTAATATATTAAAATCTTATTGCCACCATAATACGCTAAAATATCAAAAGTTAATAATGTGAAATAATCATAGTTATTGTATAGTAAATAATAATTGCATATAAAACAATAAAAGTAAATTTGACAAAATTTCAGTATTGACAAATTGTGGTTTCCGTTATACAATCTTGTCATGGTTAAGAAGATTTTTAAATACATTTTAATATTATTCTTGTTGGTTATTATGGTAGGCTTATGTGGTATGCTTTTCTTGTTTGTAGATAGAGATGCGACTGTTTTTGGCTTATCGTATGTTTCACAAAACTATTACACTACACTAAAAAACGAATTTACTATAGATGACGTCGATACAATTTCGCTTACTACCAATAATTATGACGTTGAAATATATGCTAGCGACAACAAACAAATAAAGATGAGAGTAGATTGTCATACTGAAGGCTACATTTATGGAAACAATAAAACTTATATAACTGAAAGTTTAGAAGATAGTGTCCTAAATTTAAAAGTCAATGAAGTTAAAGGTATGACAATGGACTATAATTCAGTTGTTAGAATTTATATTCCAAAAAAATCAGGCAAAAAATTAAATTTAGAAATAATAAATAATTCTTCATCAGTTAAAGTAATGGAAAGTGGTGTTAAAATTAATACTTTAACTTATAAAACAAAAACAGGCGACTTTGATTTAGATAAAGGCGAAATCTTATCTAATATGGATATCTCATTAGGTCATGCAACTTTTACAATCGGTAAAAATGTAGACTTAAATAAAAACAACGTTACTTTAAAAATATCCAATGGTCACTTTTATTCATTGTCAAATGATACACTAGGAAAAGTTGAACTCGTAGGAAACAAACGAGCAGATATAAGAATCAATAAATGCAATGAATTTATAAATAGCACAAATTCTAAAGTCGGTGTTTTATATATTGGCTAAATTATTTATAAAATAGCAATCATAATAAACGCTAATAAATATTTTAAATTATTAAAACAAATCATTTCCTAAGTTGTGAAAAATCTAACTTATTAAAATAAAAAAAGTAATGGCAATCGCCATTACTTTTTATTAATCTTGACTAGGAGTTAACAATGCTTTTAAACTATTGTATTGTGATTCAGTTAAGAACTCTCCGATTGTATCAGGATCATATGTTGCACCTAACATTTCATCTGGATCAATTTCTAATACAGGGACTAATGTCGCAAACAAATCTGAATTTTCTAATGCTTCAATTACATCGTCAACTTGTTCAGAAGTAATTTCTTCATTTAAACCAATCTCTTCACCAGAGAAATCTACAATATTTTTCATAGCAATAAATGTTTCAGCTTCTTTTTCAAATGAGATTTCTTCGAAATCAATACTTGCGAGTGCTGACATAAATGGATCTTCTTGTCCACCACCTTCGCCATCAATCAATCCAGAAATGATATCATTCATTGCTTTCTTGATTTCAGGAGCCTTGTCTAAACTTGCAAATGCTTCTCTTAAATCGTCATCACTGATATTTGATAAATTCTCAAAAATGTTTACTTCTTCTTCGCCTTCTGCTGGAGTAAAGAGTGAAAGTAATTTTGTAGTTCCACCAATAGCACCAATGTTGTCATATAAGTAGTATTCTTGTCCATCGTTTTCGTATTTTAAAATACTCATTTTCCAGTTGGACAATACCCAATCACTGCCTTTAATAACAATTGAATTCTTAACTTGATTTTCAGCTAATGTTGTTATTTCAGTTACAGTTCCACCTTCGTCTTCCATTGATGAAGTCAAACTAGAGATGTTTGTTAAAGCAGGAGATAGGACTAATACTGGGAAGATTAAAGTAATACCAACGATAAAACCATTTACTAAACCTAACACGCCACCTGTTTTATATGAAGGAAGATAAACTTTTCCGTTTTTCTTCTTGTGGTGTTTGATAATAGCGAAGATAATTTTTCCAATTATACCAATAATAATCATTAATAATAATGCTTCTACCCAGAACACGAGCAAGTTGATAATTCCGTAAGCCATTCCTGAAACTGATTCAATAATACCAGAGAATTCGCCTTCGCCAAGTGCACCAATAAGCGCATCGTAAATCATATCGTAAACGCCATTTGTAATAAGTTTACAAGTGAAGAATGCGATGACCAAACTTAAAACGTTTGTGATAAGAGTAGTTAATTTTCTTTTAAAACTACCTATTAAGCCAATGAGTAAACCAAGTACCATTGTGGCTAATACAAAAATGTCTATATAACTCATATATCCCTCCAAGGATTTTAAGTATTATATAATATTTTGCGATATATTTCAACTAAATATTATATGTTAATTATATTTTTTTCAAAGTCTATTTATCCAATTTATGCCAAAAAAAGTATTATTTAAACAAGGAAAGTAAGTTTATTACAAAAATAAAACATGAAAACAATTAAAACTCTTGACTTTATATACATAAGGACATATAATTAAATTAATCGAATTTAGGAGTGGCGTCCTAATGGGCAATGTCCCTAAGAGACGATAAAATGTCGTCCGTTACGCTTAACGTAATAAGCAATTAAGGTGGGTATAACCAAATAGGGTGGAACCGCGGTAGTAGATATCGTCCCTTGGCAAATTTTTGTCAAGGTTTTTTGTTTTCCTTGGCAATATAAAAGGAGATAGAGAAATGTTAGAATTAAAAAACTTTGACAAAATCGTAAACTTATGTAAATCTAGGGGATTTATTTTTCCTGGTAGTGACATTTATGACGGACTGGCTAATACTTGGGACTATGGTCCTGTGGGTGTTGAATTAAAGAATAATATTAAACGCACTTGGTGGAAGACTTTTGTACAAACTGCGCCTAATTCTTTTGGTGTCGACGCTGATATTTTTATGAACAGCAAAGTCTGGGAAGCAAGTGGACATACAGCAAGTTTTAGTGATCCAAAAATGGATTGTAAAGTTTGTAAAAATCGTATGAGAGCAGATAATCTCATTGAAGAACACAGTAAGGGAACAGTCAATCCTGACCTTATGACAAACGAAGAAATGGAACAATATATTGCTGAACACAAGGTAAGTTGTCCAAAGTGTGGTAACTCAAATTGGACTAATATTAGAAATTTTAACCTTATGTTCTCAACCTCTCGTGGTGTCACTGATGAAAATCAAAATTTGATTTATCTTCGTCCAGAGACTGCGCAAGGTGAGTTTGTTAACTTTCTCAATGTGCAACGTAGCATGAGAGCAAAAGTGCCTTTTGGTATTGCGCAAATCGGTAAAGCATTTAGAAATGAGGTAACACCAGGTAACTTTACTTTCCGTACTATCGAATTCGAGCAAATGGAACATCAATGGTTTTGTAAACAAGATACAAGTATGGACTATTATACTGAATTTAAGAAAAAAGCTTGGGATTATCTACTTTCGATTGGCTTTAATCCAGAACATTTAAGATATAAAGATCATGATAAATTGGCGCATTATGCCAAGGCTGCGTGTGATATTCAATACAAGTATCCTATTGGTTGGGAAGAATTAAATGGAATTCACCATAGAGGTGATTGGGATTTAAGTAGACACCAAGAATTTAGTGGTAAGACTATGCAATATCTCGATCCTTTCACTAATGAAAAATATATTCCAAACGTAATCGAATATTCAATCGGTGCTGATAGACTTACACTTGCTACGCTTTGCGAAGCATACGATGAAGAAGAATTAGCAGAAGGCGATACTCGTGTAGTTATGCATTTCCACCCAGCAATCGCTCCATATAAGGTGGCAGTTCTTCCACTTCAAAAGAATTTAAGTGAAAAGGCAATGGAAGTTTATAGAACATTAAGCAAATACTTCATGTGTAGTTACGACGAGGCAGGTAGTATCGGTAAACGTTATCGTAGACAAGACGAAATAGGGACTCCAATGTGTGTAACTATCGACTTTGATACTTTAGATAACAATTCTGTGACAATTAGAGATAGAGATACAATGGAACAAATCCGTTTAAATATTGACGAACTCGTTGACTATGTTACTAAAAAGGTAGCATATTAAAAAAGACTCTACTTTTTGTAGAGTTTTTTTGTTTTAATTAAGTATCCAGATTGCGAGATTGAGAGTAGAAGCAATTGTGAGCCAGATGGGATATAAGGCTATCATGTAACTAGCGATTTTATCTGTTTTCATTATTTCTATATATAATAGGTAACCGAAAATTGCGTTTATCAGTATTACAATATTTCCTAAGAAGGTTAAATTAAAAGTAAAGAACACTAGACACCACAATACGTTCATAATTCCATTGATTATCGCTAAAATCATAATTGGCTTTGTAAACTGATTGTTGTTTATAAGTTTAACGAACACAATTGCAAACAAAATGTAAATCACACTCCACACAATAGGTATCACAAAGTTTGGTATCCATTGACTAGGCTTTGTTGTTGCATTGAACCACGACATACCAAGATACACAAATATTGAACCTAGTACTGCTACTGCAATGATAGAGATTATTGTAATTATTATTTTCTTTGTCTTATTTTCCATACTGTATTATAGTCAGTATTTAGAAAAAATATAACTTTCAATTCTTTAAGTTTTTTCCTATTTAAATTATTTTATAAAGACAACTTATTTTACTGAATATCTTAAAACTAAGTATTAAAAAAACAGGACTTAATCCTGTTTTTGTTTATTTAATAAAGTATGAGATAATTTATTAAGTTTATTTTGTTGCTTCGTAAGTTTGAGTTTGGTAAGTTACTAAAACATTATTTTCATCGTAACCGAATACTGTAATTGTGTATCTGTTCTTTGTAGATAAGTGGTAATTTTCTGTATTATATAAGTAATAAGTATCATTATCTCTCCAAATCTTACCCCAATCAATATAACAGTTAACTGATTCGCCCTGTGCTGAATTGTCTGTATTTGTTTCTTCAAAATAGTTTTTATAAATACCAGAATTGTAACTGCTTTGCTCATCTTGTACTTCTATTA
Organism: Candidatus Onthoplasma sp.; assembly: GCA_045598895.1. Classification (GTDB taxonomy): domain Bacteria; phylum Bacillota; class Clostridia; order Christensenellales; family UBA1242; genus Onthoplasma. Next base: position 9,097 of record JAZRUZ010000061.1, read on the forward strand.
ATCCACTATAAATTGATTTGTTATATCCTAATGTCTCGTAGTTGTACCAGAATTCCACAGAAACTGCATAATATTTAACATTATTATTAGTATGATTTACTACGATTTCATCTCCTATTTCTAATGATTCATCGAAGAGGTTTGTTATTTTTGTCGCGACTGATACAGAAGCGTCTTCGCCCATGATTAATCCGTTTGTAACCAATTGAGAACTATCACTTATTGCTATACCAACTTTGTGTGCGTCCATACCACCTATTACCTTTGCATTAAGGGTATTGTTTGTAAAGGTTTCACAATTTGTTTGACAACCTAGGAAACCGGCAGCATGTAAACCTTGAATAAATCCATTAACTGTACAATTAGTAATTTTAATGTGACGATTACTTCCTGTTATTTGTCCTGATAGTCCTGCAGCATAACCATTAGTATTATTTAAATTAAGTACCGTTAAATTAGAAACAATATTATCAAGAGTGAGATATATTGGAGCTGAACCCATTGCTGCTTGACCAATAATAGGACCAAAATGTTGATTTCCTTCTACACTTGCTTCACCATTAAGAACCAAGTTTTTAAATGTTAAGGTTGCTGATTCTTGAGCATCCCAAGGATAATATACTAATGCATTATCTTTGCCAGAATAACCTATGCTTCCGTTAACTATTGATCCGTTTATTAGAACACCAAAGAGGTAGCAGTCTAAGTTGTTAATTGAATGATTATTTAAGTCAATATTTATTGATTGTGCTGAAGTTACTTCACCAAACCATGTGTCTTTACCGTAAACTTGTATTTTCTTTCTTGCATCAAGATTACTTAAATCAATATTGTTAGTTAATTTAAAGTAAGCACTTGATTTATTTTCATCAAAAGTTTCTTTAATGTTTAAGAATTGAGTTTCATTAGAAATTAAGTATGGATTAACTTTTGATCCAGCACCACCATCAAATAGTGCATTTTCACCTTTAGATTTTTCCAAATCTTCTAGGGTGGTTTTTGTTGTTTCAATAGCAATGTCATTAACTGATTCAATTACTTTTACTTCTTCATCAGTCATTTCTGTAACACCATCTGCTTTTAATGGGTTGCCATTTGCACCACGTTTTGCAAGGTTTGCAATTTCGTCGGCTGCTTTTGATTGTGTCTCACTAAGGGCTTGACTATTACCTGTTTTTGCTTTGCCTGATTCTAAGTCAATAACACCTTTTTCGGTTGTTACAACTACTTGTTCAATAATTCCTGATTTTGTTAAGTAAATGAAGTCGTCGGTTTCATCGGTTTTAACTTCAACGACTAAGACACTGCCAACAATATCTACGTCAGTTCTATCTAAATTCGGAATTTTTGCGTCGCCTTTTGCTTCAACTATAACTTCACTAAATGTTTTGCCGTCGTCGTTACCAACAATAAACAAATTGTCTATTGCTGATTTTTTAGTAGAATTATTTAACTTGACATTAGATTGTTCAATTACAATTCTACCTTGACTTATTTGAGCTTGAGGAACATAACCAAATTCATGATAAGAACGAGTGTTTACTGCAACTATATTTAAATAATCTATTGTTCCAAAATGGTTAACAGTATCTTTAGGAGAATTAATAGTTAGTTGACCACCATTTGTTCTAATCAATGTATCTTTTGGTATTGTGTCACCTATGTAACTGATTAAAGTGATGTTTTCGTTTGATCCAACATCAAGACCACGTTTTAAGTTTGCGATTTCTGTTTCGTTTGTATTTAATAAATATATTGAATAGCCTGCATCATCTTGCTTTGCTTCAGCGTAAGAACTATATGCCTTAAACAAGTTTGCATTTTCAATCGATAAGTTACGTCTACCATCTTGATAAACTATTTTTGTACCATCAATTAAACCTAACCTGTTATTTAACGAATCCCAGACGATTTCGCCATTATTAAACTCATGTTCTAGTACATTGTAACCTTTTAAATTAAGGTAACTTAATGCGTCATGCATTGTAGGTTGTTTTCCATAGCGAATTTCATCTTCCTGTAAATATCTATTTAAGGTTAAAACGTATTCCTTATCTTCAGTAAATAGTAAAATTTTAGCATTTTCCTTTTTATAATATATTACGCCCAAAATCATGGCTATTGCTATAACTGCTAAAAATATAAATAATGTGATAAAAAATCTAGTTACACCATGTGCTCTTTTATTTTTTATACTCATAATCCCCCCTAAAGTATAATTTGTAATTTATATTATTTTATCAATAAAAATAAAAATAAGCAAACTAATTCACAAGATTTGCTTATTTTTTGTTTAAAGGTAAAATTTTACCACAGGCTATTTTTTCGCCAGAGTTACCTGAAGGTTGTGTTGTAAAGTCGTCAGGATTTAAGTGAATTACTATTGTACGTCCTAAAATATCTTGTAACGAAAATCTACCTAATAATACACACGCCCACGCTGTACCATTAATAGAAAATAAAGGTGGCAAGTCACCTACATGGTTAGGATGAGGCAAATAGTTTGGATATAAATGTTGGCCAACCTTTTCGAAATTATCATCGCAACTATTCCCTTCATGAATATGAAAGGCAAAAATGTTTGTGTCGGTAGCGGGCAAATTTTTCACAAATGTAGTCATAATGACACTATCTTTTAAATCATAGAAATAACAATTACCTAAGATTTTAGGGTAAACATTACTGCCTGTAATTCTAGCAACTGCGCTAGGTTCTTCCTTTAACAAAAAATTAAATATGTATTTTGTGGTATTAGCCATATTTATTTATATGATTTTCTTTTCGTTTAGTGAATTAATAAAAAATTCTTATTAACAACAAAATACAGAATTTTCATTTATGGAGATATTTATTAAAAGAGTATCTTTTTATATAGAGTAGACGATAATTGACTACAAAAAAATTTTTTGATAAAATACATTATAATAGCAAGTTTGATAGGAGTAACATATGCAAAATACAAAAGAAAAGAATTATAAAATACAGTTAATCAAATCCATTGCTATTTTTTCGGTTGTTTTTGGTCATTTCCTAGAGTGTTTTACATCTGAATTTAATGTTATTAAAATGTATTGCATTACAAATAATTGGAAAAATTAAATATTTTATAAAATTGATACAAAATATGTTATAACGTGATATAATAAATACTAGTAATGGAGAGTCAATGAATAGAAAAATTATAAATTTGATTTTAATACTTTGTTTGATTATGCCTTGTACTTTTTTGCTTGGTGCATGTGACAACAATGATCAAACTTTATATACTGTAACATTTACTGTGGATGGTAATCTATACAGTACAACAAATGTTAAAGGTGGCAATATGGCTAACAGTCCAGACACTAATCCAACTAAAGTTGGCTATGTTTTTGACGGCTGGTATTATGGTGATTTTAAATGGGGATTTGAATTTGTCCCTATAACTAAAAATATTAATCTTGAAGCACGATTTATTATCAAAAGCTTCAAAGTCACATTTAAATACGAGAACGGACTTGAAGATAGAGAAATAATTTATAATTATGGAGATAAACTTAAAATTCCTCAAGAACCAACAAAAACGAATTGTGTTTTTGAAGGATGGTTTGACGGAGATAAAAAGTGGGATTTTGATAATGATACGGTAAGTGATACTCTTGAATTGGTTGTAAGTTGGGGACCGTCACGTGTTACAGTCACATTTGATCCATATCCAGAAGTGCAAGGAGACGGAAAGGTTTTTCAAACTGCTTATGGAAATAGAATAGATCCTTCGAAAGTTCAAACTCCATCAAAAGAAGGTTATACTTTTGCAGGTTGGTACTTAAATGACGAACTTTTTAACTTTAATACAAAAATAACAAGAAGTATCACTTTAGTTGCACACTGGACACCAAATTTAACAGAATAAAAAAACACCACAATATGTGGTGATTTTGGCGGAGAGAGTGTTATCCAATTCGAACACTGAATATACATTGGCTTTGAGTGGATTAAGTTGTTCTTTGTGCTATAACAACTAAAGTATTTGGCGCAAGAGAGTTTATATCATCAACAAAAGGCTTATCTTCGATTTTTAGAATTTCCCAATCATTTGAATTTAAAATACTTTTTATTTCTTTTTCTGAATATTCATTTATTACATACTCGAATTTTGGATTCATTGGCTCAATTTCTTTCACGACAGAATTACCTTGTCTTAAAAACAATAATAATTTGGCATTTTCGCTAGTATAGAAGCTTAAAGAGTTAAATAAATGTAAAACTTCATTTTTTGATAGATGTTGTAAAACATAAGCAATAACAACTCCATCGTATTTTTTATTTTTTAGTATATTTAGGTTACAAATATCATGTTTTATAAATTCAATGTGAGGACATGATTTCTTTGCAATTCTAATCATCGAAGCCGAAAAGTCTATTCCAGTAACAGTGAAACCTTTGTGAAACATATAGTTTGAGTAATGTCCCATTCCGCAACCTAAATCAAGAATTTTACCATTGAATAGAGACAAAAATTCATCAAAATATGTTAAATCTGATTTGTCATCTTTATAAGTTTGGTAATATTGTTCCGCTATAGCATTATGGGCTTTTTGTGTTATCTTTTTATTATTCATAAATCTCCATATCTCAACTTAATACAATAAGTATAGCATATTTCATTAGAGTTATATATATTTTTTCTTTAAAAAAACTATCTTCAAGTTCTTCCATTGGGTTTTATTGATTGTTTTGCAAAAGTGACCAAACAAAACAAAAAACCTAAAACATGGTTCGTTTTAGGTTTCATATGGCGGAGAGTGAGGGATTTGAACCCTCGCGCGCCTTTCGACGCCTACATCCTTAGCAGGGACGCCTCTTCGACCTCTTGAGTAACTCTCCATTTTTCGTTGAATATTAATTGGCTTATATTCAAACATAAACTATTTTTACATTATGTTCAAAATTATTGTTAACGAAATTTATATTTATTCGTAATAAATAAAGGACAAACACAAGATATGTATAGTTTAACTTATGCAATTTATCATGAACATTTGAAAAATTCACTTCTATGAAGCAACAATATTATAACAACAAAATTCTTTTATGTCAACCGTAAATGAATTAAAATTGTGTCAAATTTTTATATTTCTCATAAAACTTAATAGAGGTAATATGAGAAAGGTGTTTGAAGGAGTAGGTACTGCGCTGGTTACGCCATTTATAGATGGAAGAATTGATTTTGTCAGTCTTAAAAATATGATTGAGAATCAAATAGAATGTGGAGTTAGTGCAATTGTTATTTTAGCAACAACTGGCGAAGGCAGTACAATTGACGATAAAGAAAGAGAAGAAATTATAATTTTTTCTAAAAACGTAATCAAAAGCAGAGTAAAACTTATAGTCGGTGCAGGAGATAATAATTCTAAAAATGCTGTTAGAAAAGTTTTACAGGCAAAATTTTTAGGTGCTGATGCTGTGTTAGTTGTTACTCCTTATTATAATAAAACAACGCAACAAGGCATTATTGACTATTACACAATGTTAAGCGAAATAGAAATACCGATTATCATTTATAACGTGCCATCAAGAACAGGGTTAAATATAGATCTTGATACGATAAAGAAACTAATTAAAAATCCTTTTATTTATGGTATAAAAGAAAGCACTCATGACATTTCTAGAATTATGTCTTTGATTAAAATTTGCAAAAATAAAATGGCAGTTTATTCAGGTGAAGATGACTTAAATTTCTTATTCTATTGTTTAGGTGCAACGGGTTGTTTAAGTGTATTGTCTAATCTTTATCCTAAAAAGGTTAAAGAATTGTTTGATTATGTTAAAAATCATGTTGTTTTTAAAGCAAATAAATTAAATTCTGATTTATACCTTTTAAATAAAAGTATTTTCATAGAAACTAACCCTGTACCAATTAAATATTTACTCAACAAAGAAAATTTAATTAGATCAAATGAAGTAAGACTGCCTTTAATAACACTGAGTACAAAAAGTCAAAAGATGTTGGATAAGACAATAAATAATTACAAAAAAAAGCAGGCTATCTAGCCTGTTTTTAAATTTCTTCGCCTAGTAAAAAGCCTACGGTTACATTATAAAAATGTGCAATTTTAATTAAGGTATCTAAATCTGGTTCTCTACTGCCACTCTCCCAGAAACTAACCGTTTGATTAACCACGCCCATAATTTCTCCAAAAGCTCTTTGACTTAAACCTTTCTCTATTCGTAAGTTTTTTAATATTTTACCTAACAAGTTATCTTTCATAGTAAAATAATAAAAAATTCTTCCTACATTTTGTTGACTTCCTACAAAATGTTTGATAATATGACTATAAAGGAGGTAAAAAATGAAAACAGCAAGTAAAGTATTTATTGTACTTTCGGTTATATCTTCAATATTATTGATCTTTGCAGGTGTGTTTTATTTAGGTTCGGGATTTTTAAATTCTGGAGCAGATGTAAACAATGCATTATTGTTAGGTATGGGAATAGGTTACGCAATTGTTGGTGTGTTTAGATTAATAATTGATATAATTGGTTTAAACAAACTCAAAAGAGCATGTGATAAATCTCAATTGATAGGTATAGGAATTTGTGTTTTGATATTTTGTACTTTGTTAGGTGGTGTATTTATGTTGTGTATTAACAATAGTGAACTACAAAAAGTTGAAGGTTAGTCATGAAAGAAGATTACACAAATAAAAAAATAATTGAGTATTTGGAAAATGAGAAACTTCAAAAAGGAGATAAAGAGCAAAAGAAATTTGATATTTTAATGATTGTAATTATGACTGTGATAGGATTGGTAGGACTTATTATTGTTGTGGCTATATTTAGTTAAAAAAATCGCTTAATAGCGATTTTTTTATGCGATTTTGATAGTTGTATAATAAAATATTTTAAACTACTATGTTGAAGATTTTGTTTGGAATATAGATGATTTTTTTGTAGCCATCTTTTATCCAATCGGCAACTGCTTCTAAGGCTTTTGCTTTGATATTATCTTCAGTTTCGTCTTTGTTTACACTGATTTTTGCTCTGAGTTTACCGTTTACTTGAATTGGGATTTCTTTTACTTCGTCTATGGTTTTTGCTTCGTCGTAAATTGGCCAACTGCTTTCACAAATTGGATAATATCCTAATTCTTCATTTAATTCCTCTGTAAAGTGAGGTGCAAATGGATTAAGTAAAGTTAAAAGCAATCTATAATCTTCTTTAGTTATATCAACTGTTGCGTCCATTGCGTTAGTTAAAATCATGAGGCTTGAAATGGCAGTATTGTAAGCCATAGAAGTCAAATCGTTAGTAACTTTCTTAATAGTCTTATGTATTAGAGATTCAAGGTCTTTAGAATAACCACTTTCGTTGTTGATTTTATTAGACAAGCGAATAACTTTATCAATAAATCTTTTGCAACCATTGAGAGATTCAGTGCTCCATGGAGCATCTTGTTGATAATCACCCATAAACATTTCGTAAATTCTAAGTGCGTCAGCGCCTACCGAGTTAACGATATCATCAGGATTGATTACATTTCCTTTTGATTTTGACATTTTTTCGTTGTTTGAACCAAGTACCATTCCGTGACTAACTCTTGTCCAAATCATTTCTTTATTTGGCACAAGACCAATATTGTATAAGAATTGTATCCAGAATCTTGCGTACAACAAATGTCTGGCAGCGTGTTCCATGCCACCATTATACCAATCAACTTTGTTCCAATATTTCATCGCATCCATAGAAGCAAATTCTTTGTCATTATTTGCATCCATAAATCTCAAGAAATACCAACTAGAACCGGCCCAATTTGGCATTGTGTCAGTTTCTCTTTTAGCTGGGGATCCACAATTTGGACAAGTTGTATTTACCCAATCGGTGATTTTAGCAAGTGGACTTTCACCATTGTCAGTTGGCTCATACTCAGCAACATCAGGAAGAAGCAAAGGCAAGTCTTTTTCAGGAAGTGGTACCCAACCGCATTTGTCGCAGTGTACCATAGGAATTGGCTCACCCCAAAATCTTTGTCTTGAGAAAATCCAATCGCGCATTTTGTAATTATTAACTCGTCTTGCTATACCTAAATTTACAAGTTTATCAGTGATTTTTTCTTTAGCTTCTTCTACAGTTAAACCACTAAATTCTTCACTATTCATAAGTTTACAGCCTTTACCTAAATAGTCTTGTTTTTCGAAGGCATGTTCACTGCAGTCGCCTTCGATGACTTGTATCATTGGAATATTAAAGGCTTTTGCATAATCGTAATCTCTTTGGTCGTGAGTAGGAACAGCCATGACAGCACCTGTACCATAATCACCAAGTACGAAATCGCCAAGGAAAACAGGAACTTCTCTGTTATTGACAGGATTAATTGCAGTAATACCTTCGAGAATACAACCTGACTTAGTTTTTGTATTGATTGTTCTATCAAGATTTGATTTCTTTGCAGTTTCTTCTATATATTTTAAAACTTCATCTTTGTTTTTTACTCTAGGCAATAATTCTTTAACAATCTTTCCATCTGGAGCAAGAACAAAGAAAGTAATACCATAAATTGTTTCTATGCAAGTGGTGAAAATAGAAAATTTACCGCCACCGACAATGTTTACATCCAACTCAACACCGGTTGATTTTCCAATCCAATTTATTTGAGCAGTTTTAACTTTGTCTGCAAAGTTTGTGTCGTTTAAACCCTCGAGCAAACTTTCACTATATTCACTCATTTTGAGCATCCATTGAGATTTTTCTTTTTGGATTACGGTTGTTCCGCATCTTTCGCAAACACCACCAGCAGCATCTTCATTTGATAAAACAGTTTTACATGTTGGACACCAATTTACAGGCACAGTGTCTTTGTATGCCATACCATGTTTATAGAATTGTAAGAATTGCCATTGTGTCCATTTGTAGTACTCAGGATCTGTTGTTGAAAATTCTCTTGTCCAATCAAAAGAGAAACCCATATTCATCATTTGAGATTTAAAAGTAGCAATGTTTTCCCTAACTGCATCTTTTGGATGGATATGATTTTTTATTGCATATTGTTCGGCAGGAGCGCCAAACGCGTCCCATCCCATAGGATAAAGTACGTTATACCCTTGCATCCTTTTCATTCTAGCCAACGCGTCTTGAGCAGTATAACTTCTAACATGACCAACGTGAAGGCCGGCGCCACTAGGATAAGGGAACTCTACAAGTATGTAATAAGGTGGCTTTTCTCCACCATTTTCAGCAACAAAAGAATTATGGCTAAGCCAATAATTTTGCCATTTTTTCTCTATTTCTTTAAAGTTGTATTCTTGCATATTTTCTCCAAATTTAATTTATCATTTAGAATACTACATAATAAGATTTTTGTCAAACAGAGAAAGTGTGTTTATTAATAATTTAAAATTATTGAGTAAACTAGTTTTTATGAGTTTATAATAAAAAAATAGACTGTAGTCTATTTTAGTGTGGTACAAAACTATTACAAGGTGCGCTAGTCTTTTTTGAACCTACAAAAATGCCATTAGAAAAACACTCTCCATTTTTATTAAATATACATTTGTGCGCGTCACAGGTTATGTTCATGTTCCTACAATGATGGTATGGTGAAATATCAGGCTCGTGACAAAACATGTCGAGCGATACGTCTTTAACAACTTTCGTATTGTCAATTTTTATATCGTCGCAATCAGTCTTTTGATTTATATTTAAATTTTTTCTAGTGCATTTACTTCCATCGTTATAAACGCAACTATATTTTCTACATACTACGTCCATGATTTAATGGTTTACAATACTTTTCATTTTAAACATATATTTGTTATTTGACAAAATTTATCTAATATTCTAAACTAATGTTAGGAGAACTTATGAAAGTTATATTAATTAAAGATCTTAAAGGAAAAGGAAAAACAGGCGACATAATTGAAGTAAACGCAAGTTATGCTAGCAACGTTTTAATCAAACAAGGAATTGCAAAAGAGGCAACTAACTCTGCATTAAATGAGAGAAAAGGGCAAATGGCTTCAAAAGAATTTCACCATGCAGAACTTGTTAAAGATTATGAGGTAATGGCAGATAAAATAAGGAGTAAGCAATATCTTATAAATTTATCGATTGGAGCAAATGGCAAAGCCTTCGGCTCAATTACTAAACAAAGCGTAATTGATGTTTTAGGTAAAGAAGGTTTTGAAATAAGTAAAAATCAAATTAAAGATTTCGAACCAATAAAAGAGACAGGTAATTATAAAATAACTTTGCAACTTATCAAAGAAGTATCTGTCGATATCGAAATTGTAGTCGCATAAAAAATTAAAAAGGAATTACACTTAAGTAACTCCTTTTTATTTGTCTAAATTTATTCTATATTTTCAGCCATAAATATCTTTTTGAAATTTTCATTGTTATTAAACAACTCTTCGAATGTTCCAGAATCAGTAATTTTACCATTTTCTAGGAAGAAAATTTTGTCTACATTTTTAATTGTTGTTAGTCTATGTGCTACTATTAAAACTGTACTTTTTCCTTTGATATTGTCTATACTTTTTTTAACTTGATTTTGAGCAATGTTATCTAGAGAACTTGTACTTTCGTCAAAGATGATAATGCTAGATTTTCTTAGCATCGCTCTTGCAATTGCAAGACGTTGCTTTTGTCCACCTGAAAGTTTAATACCACTTTCGCCTACTTTTGTGTCTATTCCGTCTTTAAGCCCTGCGACAAATTCGTCGAGTGCAGAATCTTTAATCGCTTCAGTTATTTCCTTATCAGTAGCGTCTGGTTTTGCGAGTAATAAATTTTCTTTTATTGTCATATCGAAAATATATGGGAATTGATTTACAAGCGAGATAGTTGAACGAATAGTTTCCTTATCTAGTTTGTTTATGTCAACACCATCTATTAGAATTTTTCCTTTATTTGTAGTGTTTATTTTCGAAACCAGATTTAATATTGTTGATTTACCACTTCCAGAAACACCTACAAACGCAACAGTCGTATTTGGCTCTATTTTAAATGAAATATTATTTAATACTTTTACTTTTCCTTTTGGTACTTTAGTTTTAATTTTTTCTTTAATGTGGTGCTGTTTGTTATATTTTCTTTCTTGCAAAATTTCTTCTTTTGACTTTTCTTTATAAGCAGTGTAAGAGAAATCTACATTTTTGAATTCAATTTCACCTTTTATGTTTTCTAAATGAATGTTGCCAAATTTTTCTAACTTACACTCATCGTTTTTATACAATTCATTTATTCTATCTCTTGCTAAACCAACTTCATTATAAATATCCATCAAACTTGAGATGTTATTTCCAAACATTTGAAAATACATTTGATTAGTATAAACAATCATAAAAGTACCTAATGTCATAAAGGCGAGAGAATTTTTTAGCATAAATAACATCAAAACATACATAGAAGAAAGAATACATATTGCAAAGATTCTTCTTCCTCTCATTAGAAAACTATCAGTTATGAAAGTTTTAAAGTCTTGTGAAGATGTGGCGTTGATACGATTTGAAATTTCATCGGTTAAACTATTTTCCAAGTTCAAAGATTTAATATCTTTTTCACTACGAATAATTTCGTTCATAAGGCTTGAAGACTTTTCTTCAAGAGTTAACAACTTTGCTCGGTTTTTCTTTCTTAACTTTTTTCTTATAGTTTCAAAAATCATAATATTTGCCATTAGCAATAATCCTATAAGACCGATATAAATATTTAGAGTGCTAATATAGATTATCATTACTAAAGACTCTATAAAAGCAATTATGATATCTGAGATTTGTACAATGTAATCTAACATTGTTCCAGGATCTTGTGATATTCTTTTAGTGAAATATGCTGTGCTGTTTATAGTGTACGCTTCGTCGGTTAATTTGAAGGCTTGCTTTGCAATATCTACTCTCATACGATTTTTTATTTTAATGGAATATTTTTTAAATATATAGTTCGTTATTCCATATGTAATTGTCATAATTATATTTCCAACAGCTACAAACAAAAATAGTCTTATAGCTCTCTCATATGTTCCTTCGGTAACGGAAGCTAGACTTTTTGCAGTATAAACCGAGTAAATTAAACTTAAAGCTGAACCAAAAACACATAATAAAATATAAACGATAATTACTTTCCACTCTTGTTTAAAATATGGTAAAATTTTAAATTCTTTTGTTTGTCTAGATGTTTTGTTTTTACTTTTATCCTTCACAAAGCCCCCTAAAAAAATAAAAAACGCAAGATATTAAATCTAGTCTAATTATATTAATAATTAAGTTC